>JBJESC010000227.1:0-11997 GCA_051882615.1 Oscillospiraceae bacterium | reverse complement strand
TCCGCAGACTTTTCGCACCGCTTATCTCCGTGATGAAGTCTGTTCCTGTTGCTTCCTTTACCATACTTGCCATTATCTGGGTGGGTTCGAAAAACCTCTCGGTGTTCGTGTCGTTTATAATCAGTGTGCCTATTGTCTGCTCTAATATGCTGGAGGGAATTGACAACCTCGATCCGAAGCTGAAGGAAATGGCGAAGGTGTTTCAAATCCCCGCACACAAGCGTTTTGCGGGAGTGTACCTCTCGCAGCTGCTGCCGTATTTTCGTTCAGCTTCCCGTCTGGCAATGGGCTTGTGCTGGAAATCGGGAGTTGCAGCCGAGGTTATCGGACTTCCGAACAACTCGATAGGCGAAATGCTTTACGAATCGAAAATTTATCTGGAAACCGCAGACCTGTTCGCGTGGACGGTGACTATTGTACTGCTGAGTTTTCTTTGCGAGAAGCTTTTCCTGCTGCTTGTAGACCTGCTTCGCCGCAGAGTTGAACGAATGTAACCCGTGAAAGGAGAGAGCTATGCTGAAAGCCGTGAATATCACGAAAAAATACGGCGATTTGACTGTGCTTGAGAACTTTTCGCACGAGTTTGCCGAGGGGAAAGTCACCGCAATTCTCGGGAAATCGGGCTGCGGCAAATCCACGCTGCTCAATATACTTATGGGGCTTTTCCCACCCGACAGCGGCGAGGTAATACGCCCCGAAAACTGCCGCATAAGTGTTGTTTTCCAAGAAAATCGCCTTTGCGAAAACCTCACCGCAGGCGCGAACATCCGTCTTGTCACGGGCAAGCGGCTTTCGGCTCACGAACTCTCCGAGGAATTCAAAGCGGTGGGACTTGAGGGCTGCGAAAACAAGCCCGCCCGCGAGCTGTCGGGCGGTATGAAGCGCAGAACGGCGCTTCTCCGCGCATTGCTTGCCGAGTATGACATTCTCTTTCTTGACGAGCCGTTCAAGGGACTTGACGGCGACACCAAACAGGCGGTAATGGAATACTGCAAGGCAAAATCGCGAGGCAAGACCGTCCTTTTCGTAACCCACGACGAGCAGGAGTGCTGTTTCCTTGCAGACGAGATTATTACGCTCAAAACAGCCGAAAATTAACGAGGAGCAGCCTATGGAAATTCTGATATGTATTATAATAATACTTGGTCTGCTGCTGTTTGCGGGGGTTAGCTTGGGCGATGTCCTGCTTATTGTTGTAGGCTTGGTCGGAGTGCTTGTGGTGCTGGTAGGATTGTTTTTCACGGCATGCCTTGTGTTTATTGCAATGTCGAAGCGCAAAGCTGCGGTTTTTGTTGAGATGAACGAGGAGGGTAGATACCCCGCCGCAGTCTATGACATAGACGGTGAGCGCGTTCAGAATGTTTTCCCTTGCGAAATGGTGATGAAAAAGCGCCTGTACGTTCCCGAAAAGGCAATTCACGTTCTGCATTGCAAAAAAATGAAACGCGCGATTGACGGAAACGCGCTCTCTACAATGATAGTGGGTGCGCTGATTTTCATTCCCGCGTCGGTATATGTGGTGATAAGGTTCGTGGAGTTTTTCTCTGGCGGACTTGTTATCTGAAATAGAAACCGCACAAAGCAGACAACTTTGTGCGGTTTTTCTCTTTAATTATTGTAAACTTGCTTTGCAACGTCTACGGTTTCTTTAGCGTCCTTTGCGTAGAAGTCCGCGCCGATTTTCTTGGCATATTCGGGAGTAAGCACCGCTCCGCCGACTACGATTTTGCAGTTTACGCCGCGCTCGCGGAGGAGTTTTATTGTTTCTTCCATACTCTTGAGAGTGGTGGTCATCAATGCGGAAAGTCCCACAAGGCGAACATCGTACTTAATCGCCGCGTCAACGACAGTCTCGTATTCCACGTCCTTGCCGAGGTCGATTACTTCAAAGCCGTAGTTTTCAAGCAGCGTTTTGACGATATTCTTTCCTATATCGTGAACATCACCCTTGACGGTTGCGAGAACCACGCGTCCTCTGCTCTCGCTCTGACCTCCCTTTGCGGCAATTACGCTCTTGACAACGTCAAACGCCGCCTGAGCCGCTCCCGCCGATTGAATGAGCTGCGGGAGGAAAATCTTTCCCTTTTCAAACTTCTCACCCGTTTGGTCGAGAGCAGGGATTAGCATATCGTTAATCAGCGTCATCGGGTCTGTGCCGCTGTCGAGGAGCTTCTGAGCCGCCGCCGCACACTCCGCTTTTAAGCCGTTTGCCACAGCAGCGAAGATGTCTGCATCTCCGCTCTGCGCAGAAGAAGTGGTGGCTTCGGCTGATTTCACGCTCTTTACGGTAACTTTCTCGTTAGCGTAGCGCTCGATAAACGCCGCACCGTTCTTGTCGTAGCCCGAAAGCAGCCTGAATGCCGCAACAGCGCCCGACATTGCTGCATTGTTCGGGTTGAGAATGGGCAAATCCAGACCGCTGTTCATCGCCATTGTGAGGAAGGTGGAGTTCACGAGTTCGCGGTTCGGCAAACCGAACGAGATATTCGATACGCCGAGGACGTTCTTCAGTCCCAGCTCCGAGCGGACAATGCGCATAGCCTCGAGAGTCTGCATTGCGCCCTCTTGCTCCGCCGAGGCAGTGAGGGTAAGGCAGTCGATATACACATCTTGCTTGGGAATTCCGTATTCCAGAGCGCGGTTAAGGATTTTTCTTGCAATTTCCACGCGCTTTTCGGTGGATTTCGGAATTCCGTCCTTATCGAGCGTCAGTCCGACTACCGCCGCACCGTATTTCTTGACAAGCGGGAGAACGGTGTCGAGCTTCTCGTCCTCGCCGTTTACGGAGTTGACGATTGCCTTGCCCGAAACGGTACGCAAAGCCGCCTCAAGCACCTCGGTTTCGGTAGTGTCAATCTGGAGCGGAGCGTCGGTTACCGACTGGATAGCGTCAACCGCCGCCAGCATCATTTCCTTTTCGTCAATGTCGGGCAAACCAACGTTTACGTCAAGAATTTCCGCTCCCGCGCTTGTCTGTTCGATTGCCTGCTTCATAATGTAGTCGATGTCGCGGCGCTTCAGCGCTTCCTTGAAGAGCTTCTTACCCGTGGGGTTAATTCTCTCGCCGATAATACGAACCGTGTCTATCGTGACTACATTTGAAGCGGAGCAGACCGCCGCGGGGATTTTGCGCTTTTCTCTTACGCACTTTCTGTCTTTAAGCCGCTGTCCTACCGCCTTTATAAACTCGGGACTTGTACCGCAGCAGCCGCCGAATACCTTCACTCCCAGCTTTGATATTTCAAGGATAATATCGGCATATTCGTCAGGTGTAATGCTGTAAAGATTGGTGGCGGGGTCGGGAAGTCCCGCGTTCGGACGGACGATTACGGGGGTGTTTGTCCATTTGAGGATTTCCTCCACAATCGGTATTGCCTCACGAGGTCCGAGCGAGCAGTTCATACCGATAACGTCCGCACCCATTCCGCCGAGCGTAAGTGCCATTGAAGCTGCCGTGCAGCCCGTAAAGGTGCGCATATTCTGTTCAAACGACATTGAGCAGATTACGGGCAGGTCGGTGCATTCCTTTGCGGCAAGGAGGGCGGTTTTGGTTTCAAGCAGGTCGGTCATTGTTTCAATTACGATAAAGTCCGCGTCCTTGCCCGCAGTCATAATCTCCTTAAACATATCGTAAGCCTCGTCCACGGGCATATCGCCTGTGGGGCGGAGCATTCTTCCGAGAGAACCTACGTCCAGACCAACCAACGCTCCGCTTTCGGCACACGCCTTTCGGGCAATCTCGATACCCTTGCGTATTACCTCCTCAACGGAGTATTGGCTGTGGAGGAGCTTGTTGCGGTTAGCGCCGAATGTGTTTGTATAAACCGCCTGCGCTCCCGCAGCGATATACTGTCTGTGAATATCCTCGATAAGCTCGGGATTGGTGAAGTTGAGTTCCTCGGGAATAGCGCCGAGCTTCAGTCCGCTTCGCTGGAGCATAGTGCCCATTGCACCGTCCAGAAGAATAAACTCGTCGTTTGAAAGCAGCTCTCTGAATGTCATATTATAACTCCTTGCAGTTTGTTCATCATTAGGGGGCAAAAGCCCGATATTTATATTCTACCATAATTGTAGGAAAATTTCAAGTAAAATAATTTATTACCCCTTGCATTTTGGGAAAAAATGTAGTATAATAGTTGCAGGTACATTATTTTACGCTTGGAGGGATAGTATGTCGGTAAATCTTCAAAAAGGACAAAAGGTTGACCTTACAAAAGGCAACGCAGGTCTGAAAACATTGGTGGTAGGTCTCGGTTGGGACGAAGCACCCAAGAAATTCTCGCTTTTCGGTAAGCATCAGGAAGATATTGATTGTGACGCTTCCGCAATTCTGATTTCGGGAAACACGGGGAAGCTTGTCGGACCTGTTGACGTCGTTTATTACGGTCAGCTTGCGCATCGCAGCGGTGCAGTTCGTCACTGCGGCGATAACCTTACGGGTGCGGGTGACGGCGATGACGAGCAGATTATCGTAGAGCTTACTAAAGTACCCCAGGATTACAGCAAAATCGTTTTCGTGGTTACGATTTATCAGGCGCGAGAGCGCGGTCAGAGCTTCGGTATGATTAAGAACGCTTTCATCAGAATTGTTGACGCTGATACGGGCGCAGAGCTGTGCAAGTACAACCTTTCCGAAAACTATGACGGAAAGACTGCGATGATTTTCGGTGAAGTTTATCGCTACAACGGCGAGTGGAAGTTCGGCGCAATCGGCGAGCCTACCAACGATAACGGTATTCAGGATATTGCGTCTCGGTTTATGTGATTGAGCAGCCCTCAACCGTGGCTGTTGGATAGAATAAGGAGGTTTTATTATGACAAAGAAGATTTTGATTATTGTAGGAATTCTTGTTGCCGCTGCTGCAGCTGCGGCAGGTGTGGCTTTCTTCCTGCTGAAGAAATCCGAACTGCTGGATACAGATGAATTCTCGATTGACGATGATGTTTTCGGAGAAGACGTATAATGGCAAAGGAAGTCAAGACAAACGCCCTGCGTCTGCTTGATAAGCTGAAAATAGCTTATTCTCCGCATTCTTATGAGTGCGGAGAATTTGTTGACGGAGTACACATTGCTCAGCAGCTCGGTCAGTCTCCCGAGCAGGTGTTCAAGACGCTGGTGACTGTTGGGAAGAGCGGTGCGCATTATGTGTTTGTACTCCCCGTTGATTTGGAGCTTGATATGAAGAAGTGCGCGAGAGAAGCAGGGGAAAAATCGCTCGAAATGGTACATGTCAAGGATATAAACGCTCTGACGGGTTATATCCGCGGCGGAGTATCGCCTATCGGAATGAAGAAGCAGTTCGCAACATTTGTTCATTCATCGGCTGAAGAGCAAGAGACTATTATTGTAAGCGGCGGAAGATTGGGACTTCAGGTTGAGCTTTCTCCCGAAGACCTTCTTAAAGCCTGCAATGGAAAATTTGCCGATATAATTGCTTAAAGCCAAGAAATAGTGTGAGCCGCTGTCCCCGGGGACAGCGGCTCGTTTTGTTTAAGGGACAAACCCCCGACCTATGGTTACTGAGTTCGTGAGAAATCAGCAGCCGCAGCCGCAGTTGTTGTTGCCGCATCCGCAGCCACAACCGTTGTCGTTGCCACAGCCGTTCCAGTTGTTGCCGCAGCAGCAGAACAAGAGAATAAGGATGATGATCCAGCAGCAGCTATTGCCGCCCATATTGAAACCACACATAACGTACCTCCTATGTGCATTTGAAACTTTCCGCTTCCCTTTGAAGCCTCGCGTTTCATAGTTCATATTATGCGGGTTTTAAAAATCGGTGAGTGCAATCCGAAAGAAATTGTATAAACGTGAAAACACCGCCCGGGGAATGAGCGGTGTTTTCGGTATGATTGGAGGATTTGATTTTCTTTTTCCTTCTGATGTTATTCTATCATAAACAAAATTGAAAATCAACAATTATGACAAAATTGTAATTACTTTTCTGCGATTTGTAACTCTTTTGTAACCTTTTGTAACCCATCTGTAATATAGACGAAAAAAGTTTTAAAAACTGAATGAAACTACTGTGAAAAAATCAAAAAAGCCCTAGTCAAACCGAATGTTTTGTGATATAATATAGTATGTAGAATTGTTGTGTTCGAAACTTTCTAAAAAAGCATAATCAGGGAGACCTTATGATATATTTGGATAATGCGGCAACGACCAAGCCTTGTGCCGAGTGCCGAAAAGCTGTTGAAGAAGCAATGGAGAATACGTTCGGAAATGCGAGCTCCCTGCATGGGTTGGGGACAAGCTCAATGCAGACTATTTCGCGGGCGAAGCGCACTTTGCTGTCTGCGGTAGGGAAGTCCCCGTTTGACGGAGACGTACTCTTCGTTTCGGGAGCAACAGAGGCTAATAATACCGCGCTTCTGGGAGCTGCGGAGAATTATTCCAGAAACGGAAAGAAGATAGTATCCACAAGCGTTGAACACCCCTCTGTTGCGAGGGTTCTTGATAAGCTGGAGGAACGCGGATTTGAGGTCGTTCGCTTGTCGCCGAAGGATTTCGGAAACTTTTCCGAAGGAATTGCGGACTTCGTAGATGAGGACACGTTTCTTGTATGCTGTATGGCGGTTAACAATGAAACGGGTTTTAAAACCGATGTTGCCGAGCTGTATAAGAAAATCAAGAAGAAAAATCCTAAAACCATCGTACATATTGACGCGGTTCAGGGATTTCTGAAAATGCCGCTTGACGGCGATTTAATCAGCGTTTCGGGACACAAGGTTCACGCGACAAAGGGAATTGGCGCTCTGTTTGTGAAAAAGGGAATTCGCCTTCCCGCGCTTCTGGCGGGAGGAGGACAGCAGGGAGGACTTCGCTCGGGAACCGAGCCTGTCGAACTGATTGCAGGATTTGACGCCGCAGTCCGTGCGTATCGCGGCTCTTCCGAGGACTTCACGAAGCTGAAAAAACACCTTTTAGACCGCTTGGCACGATTGGAAGATATTGCAATTAACTCGGACGAGAAGTGCGTTCCGAATATCGTGAACTTCTCGGTGCGCGGAGTGCGCTCGGAGATAATGCTCCATTCGCTTGAGGAGGAGCAGATATACGTTTCCAGCGGCTCGGCTTGTTCTAAGGGAAAGAAAAGCGGGGTGCTCTCCGCATTCGGAATATCGGACAAGGACGCAGACAGCGCAATAAGGGTGTCGTTCTCTTCCGAAAGCACGGCTGAGGATATAGACAGGCTTTGCGAAAAGGTTGCCGCTACCATAGAGCGAGTGAGAAGAAAAAAGTAACACAAGGGGATTGCTTAATGAAAGAAATTATACTTGCAAAATACGGAGAAATCGCATTAAAGGGCGATAACCGTATTACATTTGAAGATATGCTGGCGAAGAATATCAGACGTCGTTTAAAGAAAATCGGCTCTTTCAATATCACGCACAGGCAGTCTACGATTTACATTGAGCCGCTTGAAGAAGTCGATATTGACAGAACGGTCGAGTCGCTGAAAAAGGTATTCGGAATAAGCGCTATTCAGCGCTGCGCGGTATTCCCGAAGGATTTCGATACCGTTGTGGCAAATCTCAAGGAATATCTCAGCGAGGCACTTGAGAATGCGAAGACCTTTAAGGTTGAGGCAAAGCGCTCGGATAAGTCGTTTCCGATGAACTCGCCGCAAATTCAGCAGAGCCTCGGCGACGCGGTTCTGGACGTGTTTCCACATCTTGGGGTTGACGTTCATAATCCCGAGGTTACGGTGCGGCTTGAAATCCGCGACAACGGCGCGTATCTCTCCGCACAGCGTATTGCGGGAGTCTGCGGAATGCCCGTAGGAAGCAGCGGAAAGGCGCTTCTTATGCTTTCGGGAGGAATTGACAGCCCTGTTGCGGGATATATGATGGCGAAGCGCGGACTTATCGTGGACTGCGTTCACTTTGCAAGCCCTCCCTACACCTCGGAGCGCGCGAGAATGAAGGTGGAAAAGCTCTGCGAGGAGCTTACGGAGTATTGCGGCGATATGCTGTTCTACTGCGTTCCGTTCACCGAAATTCAGGAGAAAATCCGCGACTATTGCCCCGAAATCCATTTCACGGTAATTATGCGCAGACTTATGCTTGAAATTGCGAACAGGATTTGTGAAAAGAAGAACTACGGCGGCATTATCACGGGCGAAAGCCTTGCACAGGTGGCTTCACAGACGCTTCCCGCGCTTGGCTGCACCAATGCGGCGGCGAGATTTCCCGTATTCCGCCCGCTTATCGGAATGGACAAGGTGGAAATCACCGAGATTTCCCGAAAGATTGATACGTTTGAAACGTCAATTCTCCCTTACGAGGATTGCTGCACGGTATTCAGTCCCAAGCACCCCTGTACTCGTCCGAAGCTTGAGGACGTAATCGAAGCCGAAAAGTCCTATGATTTTTCGGAACTGCTGGATTGGGCGGTTGAGCATACCGAAGTGAAGCGTTTCAAGTATGGAGAGGAGACAGTTTTTCTGGATTGATTATGGAAAATATAGTTTATGAAGAAATTAAGGAGCTCTCCGAGCAGATAGTTAGTATCTGTTCCGAAAAGGGCATTAAGATAGCAACTGCGGAGAGCTGCACGGGCGGTATGATTTCAAGCGCTATAACAAGCGTTTCGGGAAGCTCCGCCGTGATAGAGCTGGGCGTGTGCTCGTATTCCAACAGAATTAAGCGTGAGGTGCTGGGAGTTAAAGCAGAAACGCTTGAGAAGTACTCGGAGTATAGTATCCAGTGTGCAAAAGAGATGGCATTAGGTGTTGAGCGAATTTCGGGTGCGGATTTTGCGGTATCCACAACGGGAGTTGCAGGTCCGTCCGGAGGCTCGGAGGAACACCCTGTCGGAGCAGTATATATAAGTATCACCCACGGTGGTCATTCTTTTACGAAAATATTTGAATTCCACGGCAACAGAGATGAAATTCGCGCGGAAGCGTGTTTTACGGCGCTTGAATTGCTGCTTAAAGAAATAAAAAGTCAGACAATCTGAAGTTCTGACAGCAATATAAAGGGGTATAGCAATGTCTAATTATAACGATGAAAAACCTAAGAAGAGAAAAGCGTCCGACAGGACGATTGCGTTTGATAAATTCGAGCTTCCCGAGGACCAGCGTCCTCCGAAAAAAGAACGCACTCTCTATGAAGAAATGGAGCAGGAGGACAAGTCTGTCTCAAGCGGCAGAGTGAAAAAATCCGATAAGATAAGCGGAAGAAAGCAGAAAAGCGGGTTTTCCAAATTCGCCGAAGCGGTTTTGCCGCAGTCGGATGACTCGGGCAAGGAAAAATTCCGCAAAATTTTCCTCCTTGCAATGATTGCTTTACTTGCCGGTACGCTTATATATCTTGGCTGGCAGCTTTTCAGCATTGACGAGGGCGGGCAGTTGAACAGCGAAATTGCAAGCATTGCGGGTGAGCCTATGGCGTCTGTAAGCTCCTCGTACAGCGTTCCCTCATACATTGACGAGCCGACTTTTTCCATTGTGACGACATCGGCTCCCAAACCGGAGGAGCCCGAGGTTATTGATACTACTCCGCTTGTTAATACTCCTCTCAATATCAATTTCGACGCATTGATTGAGAAAAATCCCGACACAAGGGCGTGGGTAAAGATTACGGGTACAACGGTGAATAATGTAGTTGTACAGGGCAGGGATAACAGCTACTACCTCACTCACGACTTTAACGGCAACGAGTCGGTTTCGGGTACAATTTTTGCAACTAATAAGAATACCTGGGATGGAAATGATGATAACACTATTCTGTTCGGGCATAATATGAAAAACGGAGATTTCTTCTCCTATGTTGTACACTATGTTCCGAATGACGCAAGCAGCGAGCCTATTGCTTTCTACAAGGTTCACCCCACGATTATGATGGCGACTCCCGACGGCGGCAGCGAAACCTATAAGGTGTTTGCGGGAATGATTTGCAATACTCAGCCCGAGTACGGAGAAGTGTTCAATTACATTGACAAGACTCGCTTTGCAACGGCTGACGATTTCAACCGCTTCATTATTGACGTAATGGACAGAAGCTGGTTCTTTACAGACGTTGATTTGACCTATGGAGACGAAATACTTACGCTTTCAACCTGCTTCTGGCCGCTCGGAAGAAAAGTAGATACCCGCTGGGTTGTTCTTGCAAGAAAAGTCCGCCCGGGCGAAAGCGAAGAGGTTGACGTTACAAAGGCTTACAGAAACTATCAGCCCAAGCTGTTTGACTACTATTATGAAAGACTGGGAACCCATTGGGCAGGTAGCGTATGGGATAAGAAAAAGCTTCTGAGCTATTCCGAATAACTCTTACAATAGCGGAAAGGGGAAAATAATGGCACAGTCAGAAAGAAATAATAACGGATTTATCGGAGTAATAAAGGGGCTTATTCCTCAAAAGGGCGATGGCATCGGCGAGATTATCAGAAAAACGGTCTTTCTTGTTTCGTTTGTTGTACTGATTGTAATGGTGGTCATCATTCTGAACACCGTTCTGGACTCAAAGAATGCGGAGAAGAACAACGAGTCGCTTGCCGACATTTATCACAGCTCCGATATTCAGATTGACACGCAGAAGCGAGAGGAGCTGATTAAGCAGTATCCCGAGGTTCAGGAGCGTTTTCTGCCTTTACTTGATATAAATGAGGATATTGTTGGCTGGATAACTATTACGGGAAAATCGGGAGATAAGGTGATTGACTATCCCGTACTCCAATGCGAGGATAACGAGTACTATCTGACTCACGATTTTAACGGTAATTATACCAAGGCGGGAGCAATCTTTGCGGATTACAGGGACCCCATTACCGCAGAGGGACAGCCTGCGAATATTGTTCTGTACGGTCATAATATGATGGACGGAAGTATGTTTGCGATGCTTACCAGATACTACAACTACAGAACAAAGGACCACTCGAACATATCGTATTACAAGCTTCACCCGACTATAACGTTCAGTACGCTGTATGATACTTCCACTTACAAGATTTTTGCGGGTATGATGACAAATACCAAGGAAGTCGGGGGAGAGGTTTTTGATTACCACCTCGTTCACAATTTTGCGTCCAAGGCGGAGTTTGAGGACTATTGCGGCAAGGTGCTTGACCGCTCCACTTTCTATACTCCCGATGTTGATTTGCAGTACGGCGATGAGATTCTGACGCTTTCTACTTGTATTCTTGGTATTACCGACAAGGCGGACACGCGTTTTGTGTTGTTTGCCCGCAAGGTACGCGAGGGTGAGAGTGAGGAAGTAGATGTTGAAAAAGCATACGCAAATCCCGACCCGCTGTTTTACGATATGTACTATGACGTATACGGCGGAGAATGGGGCGGAAGAAATTGGGACCCCGCACTTATAAAGGGCTACGAGGGAACTAGCAATTGATTTCATAATACAGAATTCAGAGGACAAAGATGAAGAACATATCGCTTTTAAAGATAGCAGTAGCGCTTGTGGTAATAAATACGTATCTGCTCACCTGTACGGTGGCGGGTACGATAGAGGCGCCGGAGGTTGCTGATGCACCGCTTCCGTCCGCGGACGATACGGAGGACGAAGCGAACGGCGTGGGTACATCGGACTTCCTTGTCCCTACGGATGACGATAAACCTCAGCACGGCTTGCCGCAGGATTTCTTCACGATTTCTTTTGGAACGGTGCCGCTCGCGGATAAGCATTACAGTACGACCTACACTCCGAGTGACGAATTGAAAGAGATTATAGAGGGCAATTCAAGCTCAGGCGAGTCTTCTTCGTCCGATACGCCGAGCTCGTCGAGTTCGTCAAGCTCGTCAAGTTCGTCAAGTTCGTCAAGCTCGTCAAGCTCGTCAAGCTCGTCAAGCTCATCAAGCTCGTCAAGCTCGTCAAGCTCGTCAAGCTCATCAAGCTCGTCGAGTTCGTCAAGCTCGTCGAGTTCGTCGAGTTCGTCGAGTTCGTCAAGCTCGTCAAGCTCGTCAAGTTCGTCGAGTTCGTCAAGTTCATCGAGTTCGTCAAGTTCATCGAGTTCGTCAATTCCTGTTCAACCGG
>JBJESC010000226.1:0-2924 GCA_051882615.1 Oscillospiraceae bacterium | reverse complement strand
CTTGTTCCAGCGTTCCTTTTCCGTCTTTGCTACCTTTGCGTAACCATAGCCGGGCAAGTCAACAAAATAAACGTTTTCCAGCTCGTAGAAGTTGATTGTCGCGGTTTTACCCGGCACAGCGGACACACGTGCCAATCCCTTTCTGTTCAGCAGTTTATTGATAAGCGAGGATTTTCCCACGTTAGAACGTCCCGAAAACGCTATCTCGGTTCGCTCGGGCGGAGGAATTTGCTCATACTTCCCATACGAAGCGACAAATTTTACATTATTGTAATTCAAACATTCACTTCCTTAAATCAATCCGCTTTGCTTCCTCACCAAAGCGAAGAAGCAAAACGAAATTTCTGTCGTTTCGGAATTAAGCGTTAAGGACGGGCTTCTTTCGCTGCACCTTACGGGTAACGGTCTTGTTATCAAGGACTACGTTCGTCTCGTTTTTAGTCTTGCAGTTAGGAACGATAAGAGCGGTATCAAGCACGGTCGAAATATCCTCCGCAGGTACGAAGTGCAGATTAGCCTTTACCTTTTCATCAATCTCCTCAAGGTCGGGCTCGTTATCGGCAGGAATGCAAACCGTCTTAATTCCCGCACGGTAAGCCGCCATTGTCTTTTCCTTAAGTCCGCCGATAGGCAGCACCTTGCCGCGGAGTGTGATTTCACCCGTCATAGCCACATCACGGCGCACGGGAGTTCCCGATAATGCGGAAACCAGCGCCGTTGTAAGCGTAACGCCCGCCGAAGGTCCGTCCTTGGGAACCGCTCCCTCGGGCGCGTGGACGTGTATATCCTTGTTCTTATAGAATTCGGGGTCAATGTTGTACTTCTTAGCCAGAGAGCGAGTCAGCGAAACCGCAATCTTCGCGGACTCCTTCATAACATCGCCCAGGCTTCCCGTAAACTCCGTTTTTCCCGTTCCGTCCAGAACGAGAACTTCAAGCGGGAGCATAGTGCCGCCCACAGAAGTCCACGCAAGTCCGTTTACATAACCCACCTCGTCACGAGCAGCAAGCTTTTCGGGCTTGTACTTGTGAATTCCGAGGAAGTCGGTAATGTTCGTATCGGTAACGGTGACCTTACTCTCGCCCGAAACCAGCTTTTTCGCGGACTTACGGCAGATTTCGCCTATTCTGCGTTCGAGCTTGCGGACTCCCGCCTCGCGGGTATAATAGTCGATTATCGAATAAATAGCCTTATCCGTTATTTTCAGCGTTGAAGCCTTTTCCCCATTCTTTTTAAGCTGCTTGGGAATAAGGTGCTTTTTGGCAATATTGAACTTCTCCTCGCGGGTGTAGCTCGACAGCTCGATAATCTCCATTCTGTCAAGCAGAGGCGCGGGGATAGTATCAAGGCTGTTCGCAGTAGTAATGAACAGCACATCGCTCAAATCAACGGGAACTTCTACATAATGGTCAACAAACGCGCTGTTCTGCTCCGAGTCAAGGATTTCCAGCATTGCCGAGGACGGATCGCCCTTATAGTCGCTTCCCATCTTGTCAATCTCGTCAAGCAGAATTACGGGGTTAATGCTCTTTGCCTGACGAAGCGCCGCAATGAAGCGTCCCGGCATAGCGCCGACATAGGTTTTTCTGTGACCGCGAATTTCTGCCTCGTCACGAACTCCGCCCAGCGAAATTCTGGCGTATTTTCTTCCCAAAGCCTTTGCAATCGACTTGCCGATTGAAGTCTTACCAACTCCGGGAGATCCGTAAAGGCAGATAATCTGTCCCTTTACATCGGGAGCAAGCGCCCTTACAGACAAGATTTCCAGAATACGCTCCTTAACCTTGTCAAGACCGTAGTGGTCGCGGTCGAGCTGCTTTTTCGCTGCGTCAATATTTAACTTATCTTTCGTTCTCGTATTAAACGGAATACTGAGCACCGTATCGAGATAGGTGCGGATAACCGCCGCCTCCTGCGAGGAACTCGACATTCTTACGAGCTTCTCAGCCTCGCCAATCAGCTTTTCTTCAGACTCTTCGGGAAGATTAAGCGCCTTTATCCTGTCTATGTACTTGTCAGCTTCTTCAAGTGGGCTTTCTCCGTCCCCAAGCTGTCTGGAAATTGCCTTCAGCTGCTCGCGGAGATAATATTCGCGCTGGTTCTTCTCAACCTGCTCATGAACCTGCTCCTGAATATCAATCTCGGTGAGCATAATCTCAACTTCGCTGTCGAGCATTCCGATTAGCATTTTTATTCTGCGGAGAGTTCCGTTCGCTTCAAGGAGCTTCTGTTTATCCTCCAGCTTCAGAACTACATTAAATACAACCTTGTCAAAAAGCCGAACGCAGTTTTCTTCGGACATTATGCTCTCGTAAAGCTCACTTGGCATCTTCGGAGAAAGCTGAGCATAGCTGTCAAACGAACGCTTCAAGGCACGTTTTGCAGCCGCTTCGGTTGCCTCCGAAAGCGCGGTTTCACGACTCGGATACTCCTTTATCTCATATTGAAGGAACTTGGGTGACGGAACCACGGAAACCGCCTTTGCACGGTACAAACCCTCGACAAGCACTCTTGTCGAGCCATCGGGAGTAGTAAGAAGCTGCTTTATCTGCCCCACAACGCCGATTTCGTATATATCGCTGTCTGTGGGTTCGCTATCGGCAGGGTCCTTCTGTGCTACCAGGAAAATAAGTCCATCATTTTCGGCAGCCTCCTTGAGAGCGTTTACGGAACGTTCTCTGCCCACATCAAAATGCAGAACCATCGTAGGAAAAATCACAAGTCCGCGAAGCGAAATTGCGGGAATTATTCTATTTTTCGACATATCGTTTCTTCCTTTCTGTATCTAAGAAAACTACAGAATGTCTATCTATCTGTATCAAAATTTATTATACTATATTTCCAAAGAATATGCAAGTCAAAAAGTGTACCAGCAAAGGGACAATATACCTGATTTGCCGACAATCAGCGGAAAATCAGCATAC
>JBJESC010000225.1:0-2926 GCA_051882615.1 Oscillospiraceae bacterium | reverse complement strand
GATATAGAGCTAAACTTGAAGGGAAATCATCGGAATAACCGATGTTTTTACGCCCCTCTTGGCGGTGCTTTTTTCTCTCACTAACTCTGCATTTTAGTTTTCGGGTAATGGTAATCCGAAAAAACGAAAGTAAACAGTCAGGCGAATTCTCTTACACTCAAACGGCTGCAAAGCCACAATATATCCTACAAATATTGTCTGCTCTGCACAGCGCTGATTTGTCCAAATACAAAGATAGTATGCGTCCGTTGATAGAAAGTGACATTGCAGAAACGGAAAAAATACTGACATCTTCCCATTTATCAGGTACTTAATATTGGATTTCTGAAATCAAATCCCCTGTTTGCGACTACAATAAACTGTTTAAGATTGAGAGGTTAACAGAATGTGCTATTTTGTTGTTGATACATATATTGATGAAGAAAAAGGTCGCGGAGCTTACGATGAATATATCGAAAGCGTTGTGCCGATTGTTGAGAGCTACGGCGGTGAGTATATCGTTCGTTCCGAGAAGATAACCTCTTTATCGTCGAACAGAAATCCGCAGCGTGTGATAATCATTGCTTTTCCGTCAAAAGAAGCTCTTATGCGCTGCTTCAATTCGAATGAGTATAAAGCAATAATGAACAAGCGAATTGAAAGCGTGGACGCAAGAGGACTGATTGTAGAAGTATAAACTGATAAGAAAGTCGGAATTTGAGGAGAATTGAAAAAGATGTATAAAGAATTGATTTCAGAATTAGCAAGTGAAAACCAATGGGTAAAAATCCAGCCGCCCTGTTCGGAAAACGATATAAATAACGCCGAGAAAGCAGTTGGCTATCTCTTCCCAAAGGAACTCAGGGAACTGCTTCTGGAAATGAACGGCGACAAATATCTTCTTTTGTCTGTTGAAGAAATTGTTGAACAAGCCAAACTCAACCGTGAAATTCAAGAAGAGTACAAGGATGAAGAATTTGCGAAGGAATTGGATAAGTTTATCTTCTTTGCCGGAAATGGTTGCGGGGATTACTACTGCTACCATGCGAATGATGACGGAGTTGTTGATGAAACCTCTATCTATTTTTGGGAACATGAAGAGTTTTGCCGGAAGCAGGTCGCTTCAAATATTGCAGAACTACTCACACGTTATTATCATGACGAAATATGATTAAATTATGTAGGACAGGCGGCTCTCCTAGAAATCAAAGGGGCTGCTGTTCGTTGTTTTGAATTTGCCGCCCGAGTGACGAGATAAAACACATACTCGATACGCCGCGTCAGAATGTGCCAAAAGCTATATTTGGTCAGTTCACCAAATATAGCTTGTTTTTATATTCAAAATTGCCAAATAAAATCGCAGTCTCAGTAAATCTGCTTTGTTCGTCGTAAAAAGTGTAATATTTTTTCTGAAATTCGTTGTAATTTTTGCGATTATGTGCTATAATGTAATTGTATTATGATAACGGAGGTGTGTCTATGTACCGAATTGCTATTGAGAAACTATTAAAATGGAAAGAAAGCAAGCATCGCAAGCCGCTAATCATTGAAGGAGCGCGCCAAGTCGGCAAAACATGGCTGATGAAAGAGTTCGGCAGACAAGCGTATACAGATACCGTTTATATTAACTTTGATTCTAATTCCAGAATGGCGGGATTGTTTGAGTCCGATTTGGATACTGACCGCTTGATTATGGGATTGGAACTATATGCATGTCGCAAAATTGACCCCACCAATACTTTGCTTATATTTGATGAAGTGCAGGAAGTCCCACGAGCATTGACATCGCTTAAATACTTCTATGAAAATGCACCGCAGTATCACATTGTCTGCGCAGGTTCTCTGCTCGGCATCGCCTTACATGAGGGTACTTCCTTTCCTGTTGGCAAGGTGGACTTCTTAAAACTCTACCCTCTCTCTTTCAGAGAGTTTTTGATGGCAACCGACAAGGAGCGTTTTGCAGAGCTTCTTGATAAACAGGATTTCCGGATGATCGCAAGCTTTAGGCAAACATATATTGATGCTTTGAAGCACTATTACTTTGTCGGTGGTATGCCTGAAGCGGTACAGAGTTTCACAGAGAATAAAGATTTCAACGAGGTTCGTGACATTCAGAAACGAATATTAGCTGCTTATGAGCAGGACTTTTCCAAACACGCTCCCAATGAGATTGTCCCAAAAATCCGTATGCTTTGGAACAGTATCCCATCTCAGCTTGCAAAAGAAAACAAGAAGTTTATTTACGGTCTTGTCCGTGAAGGCGCTCGCGCAAAAGAGTATGAGGCAGCAATAATGTGGCTTTCCGATTGTGGGCTTGTCCATAAGGTCAGCCGAGTTAATGCAGCGGGTATCCCTTTGAAGGCTTACGAGGACTTAAAAGCCTTCAAGCTGTTTATGGTAGATGTTGGGCTGCTTGGTTGTATGACAGGGCTGCGCCAGCGTACATTGCTTGACGGAAATGACCTTTTTGTGGAGTTCAAGGGAGCATTAACAGAACAGTATGTTTGCCAGCAGCTTAAAACCATCGAGGATTTGGGCGTTTACTATTACACCAATGACAGAGGTTCCTGCGAAGTTGATTTTGTTGTGGATACGGGTGAACAGATTATCCCGGTCGAAGCAAGGGCAGAAGTTAATCTCAGAGCCAAGAGTCTGAAAACCTATCAAGAGAAATTTTCACCCGATGTATCTGTGCGTACATCGATGACTGACTACAAAAAGGAAGATTGGCTCATAAATCTTCCTTTATATGCGATTGAACATATTACCAAGCTATAAACGGAGGCAGAGGATATGAATATTAAACGATTATCTTCGGACGGAAAAATTGCTTATTTGATTAAGCCTATATTGAAGGTGCTGCAAGAAGCCGGAGGTCAGTTAGAACGTGTAGATTGAGAAAAGTGCGCTCGAAAAGCTCCGAGCGAGGTTTGAACGTATTTAGATA
>JBJESC010000224.1:0-2930 GCA_051882615.1 Oscillospiraceae bacterium | reverse complement strand
AACAGGCGTTTCTGCGGCGATCTCGATTGTTGTAGTGGTGGTTGGAGTGGTTGCTGCGTGGGTGGTTTCCGGAGCGGGTGATTCGGTAGATGTGATGTTCGGTTCCGGTTCTTGTGTGGGTTCTGAAGATATGGCTTGCGTAGGTTCAATAATTTCGGACGAGGTGCTTGTTGTGGGTTCTTCGCTGCTTTCATCATCGCTGAAAGATGATATTGTAGTCGATACTATCGTTGCGCTTGCTTGTATGGGAACATTGGCGCGGTCTGTGCAGCCGGTTATAAATAATAATGCCAGTAAAATGGCTGAAAAATGTCGTTTCATAGTGTACCTCTTTTCGTCTTATCTCAGTATATGTACTAATACTATCACACTTTACACCTTATTATCAATGGTAATTTTACACAAAACTACACCTAAATAATACTATTGTCTACACCTTGATATACATTATATTCTTTTGGATAATATACTATAATATAAGTGTAGGCAATACAGTATATATGGGTCATGCAGAGGTGCTGGATATGAATGTTGGAAACAAGCTGCGATTTATAAGGGAAACCAAGAAAATCACGATATACAAGCTATCGAAAGACACAGGTATCTCTCAAAACCATATCAGCAGTATTGAGCTGGGAAAACGGCAGCCAACTGTCGAAACACTCTCGCGGCTTATTGAGCCTTTAGGTATAACGCTCGCAGAATTGTTTAATGAGAGCGACGAGGTTATGTTTCCCACGCAAGAAGAACGGCTGCTTCTGGAGAATTATAGGTGTTTGCCAAAGGACAAAGCCGTAGCTCTGCTAAATTTAAGTGAGCTGCTCCAGCGATAACTTGTGGGCGGACACTCCTTTATGAATAACAAAAATGCCCTGCGCCGCCGGCAAGCACCGACAACGCAGGGTATTTATTTATTCAGCAATGGTGGTATCTCTGTATCCGTTAAATTCCTTGTCGAAAAGGCTCTCAAATTCCTCGGAGGAAAAGTCCTCGGCGGCATAAGGCAGGCAGATTATATCTGAGAAATTCTGCCCGGACAACACCTTTTCTATCGTGGAACAGCCCTCGTCCTCTATCTCTATACTGCGGTCAAGGACGGAGCTGTCGGCAAACGGCACAAGCACCTTGTAATTTATCTGCGGCATCATACTCTGCGCCGCGTATGTCATCCAAATCTCGCTCCATGACACACCGCCGACAAGGTATATCAAATCAAAACCCACAAGCCGACTTGCTGTTTCCGCGCGTATCGCTCCGAAATCATGTATGATAACATTTACCTCTGCGGGAGCAGCGCCTTTCTTATATAACGAAATTCCGTTTGTGAAGATGTGGTCGCCGTCGTTCACGCCGTTGTACATATCGCAGAGCATATCAAGCTGAAGGTCGCTTGCGTCGGAGCCGGCAGAATTGCAGATAGCTGCCGTCGCCTTGTGCTTTACAAAATAATCCGCTATATGTATCGCGGTAGTCGTTGTTCCTATGCGCGGTTGTGCGCCGATCACGGCTATTTTCAGCTTTGCATTTGCGAATGTGGGCTTGGCAGCTTCTTTTTCACGGAGAGCCTGTTCATATCGTGCCTCTGCCGCCGGGTCATAGCCACGCTGGTATCTCCGCCATTTCTTATGGGATAAACCGTCCTCGCTTAGACATTCAGCAAGGTCGTTCATCATCAGCTTGATGTTTTCCTCAATATCATTTTCATCGTATCTCGCCACTATGTTGGTTATACCGATACTGATAAGACCGTCAAGCAAATCGTCACCCGCGTAATGCTCTGCCGCATAGACAACGATACGCGCGTCCGTCTGAAACTGCGCCGCTTTCATACAGTTGAGAAATTCTGCGCTGTCCCCGCAAAGAGCCGTATCAAAAATATAAACGTCATGAAAGCGCATATTGCGGAGATCGGAATTAACAACGTCCTGCAAATCTGTCGGACCGGAGAATGTGATTTTGGTAGGCTTAATGCCGCGTTCCTTGCAATAGCGGTCAATAATGCCTGCGTTCTTGGTTATCGAAAAAAGAATAGGGTTAGTGATTTCTGACATAGTAACAAGTCCTTTCTTTAGAATTCGGCTGTGTTCTGCTTGTCCGCAAGTTTGTAGAGTATTTCTGCGATAGCTTCCCGCGATAAGTCGCCTCTGCCAAAAGCAATACGGCTGACCTCGTTCAGCGCATTGTTGCTGTCGCGCTCTGCGTTGCGTATTACGGTAAGTACGGCAAGCAGCAGTTTTTCGGTATTGACCGTATGCGGTCTGTTGTTTACAAACTGTCCGCGCGGATTGTTCTGAGTTGCCCGTTCCCCTTGTCTTATTGCCTTAATTATGGCATTTCCTGCGGCGGTATAAATATCGTCGTTCATCTTTCCGGCATACTTGGCTATTTGATATTTTCCCCAATCGGTTTCGGTACTGTGCAATGTTTCATTGTAGGTACGGCGGGTTTCGATAAGCTGTTCATAGAGCCGCCTTGCCTCGTCGCTGCTCTGAATAATGAATGTTGTAAGCGCATTTATCTCGTCCTTGACAGGCTGCGGCATATATGCGTAAACAAGGCGACCTGTTTTCGGCAGCATGGAGCGTATTTTTTCAAGCCGTTCAGCAATTTCGTCAAGAACAGGGGCGGCACCGGTTTCCTTTCCAACCTCTGTTTTGAACTGACCTAGCAGCTCGTTCTCCTTGCTCCGCAGGTTCACATAGAAATCGTGGTAGGTATTCTTAATAACCTCAACCCGTATTTTGTCGCAGGTTTCGGGAGCAACTTTGTTTATGTAAACGCTCTGCGCTTTATCCCAATACATTAAGTGAATATGCGGCTGTCCTTCCTTAAGGTGAACGGCGGCAAACCACTCAATGTTGGTCGCGTCCATATTCATGTGCTTTGCGATAACGCCTATCTGTTTTCGCGCAAAACTCTGCCAATCGGAC
>JBJESC010000223.1:0-12026 GCA_051882615.1 Oscillospiraceae bacterium | reverse complement strand
GCTCCTTGCTCATTTCGTGATCGAATGTGATGTAGAAGTCGTTCTCAATCCGCTCAACCGAAATTCTGTGTTCATCGTTTTCTTCTGACGCTTTCAACGGCGGCAGCTGCTTTCCGCAGCAGAAAATTCTGCTTTTACCGACGCCGTGCATAACGCTTCCGCAGTTCGGACAAACATAGAACATCATTTTACTGAAATTTCCGACTTCTGTTGAATTCGGACATAGTTCTCCCGACAAGAGCACATCTATGCTCACCCCCAACACCTCCGACAAATCGGCAAGCAGCGAGGTATCGGGAAAACCGTGTCCCGTTTCCCATTTCGATACGGTTTTCGGCAGTACCCCCAATTGCTCCGCAACCTGCTTCTGCGTCATTCCCTTGGATTTCCGCAAAGTGCAGAGCAGCTTTCCGTTGTTATTCAAATCCATATTATTCACCTCCTTGTTTTTCTTCATTATACACGGAATTTAGGGGTAAGTAAATCCACTCTCCGTTGACTTTTAAAAAGGCAAAAAACAATCGGGCAGCGCCGTTCAGCGGCTCTGCCCGAAAGATTGCTATTACGATTCAAGTCCCAGCTGGTCGCAAATTTCAATCATTGCGAGATAATACACATCGGGAACGAGATGAACTCCGTCACCCGCGTCATATCCCGTGTTGAGGTATCCCAGGCTGTCGGTTACGACATACGCGAAGTCAAGGAAGCGCACCCGCTCGGTGTAGTTCTCCTCAATCATTGATTTAAGCGCGGCATTGAAGTCGGCAATTTTCTCGTTGGAGGTGAAATCCGAATTAACGGGAGTCATCGCAAACACGATAACCTCCGCCTCGCTGTTTTCGAGAGTGTAGTCAATAATCCCCTTGTAATTCTTGGCGTAGGTTGCAGCGTCTGTGACATTCACGTCGTTCATACCCATCCAGGTGAATACACGAGTGGGATTTTTTTCTGCAAGAGCCTCGTTATACGGCTTTACCTCGCCGTAATATTTAATATCAATGTCGAAGAAATTGCGTGCGCCAACAGAACCCGCGGCATATACGTTCTTCCAATCAACAAGCCCATAAGTGCCGAAGCCGCTGCAAATACTGTCGCCCACAAAGAGCGAATCTGCGGCAAGGTTTTTCTGATTTTCGGTGAGCATAAGCTTCCAATGCTCGCCGTATGTAAGCCGCAGCTGAAGCTCCTTAAACCGCTGATTAAACTCTCCCTTAGGCTTTTCTTCCACAGGCTGCGAGGTGCTCGACTCTACGGGCGAGCTCTCCGAAGAAGTGGTCGTGGTCTGCTGAGAAGTGGATTCCACCGTTGTGGTTGAAGACGAGGAGCTTTCCACCGAGGACGTGCTCTCCACGGTACTCTGCGGAGTGCTCGTCGGCTTGCTTGTTCCGCCAGATTTCGAACCGAACATTATAACGCACAACACTGCGATTGCAGCCGCCAGAACAACCGCCAGAATTATCAACACTATTCTTATTTTGTTAAGCATTAAATATCACCATATTATCACGATACAGAAATACCCGCAGCATACTCTTGCGAAGAAGCGGCGGGTATTGTAATAAACTATTAAAAAATTACTTCTTTGCGGGCTTTGTATCAGCCTTGGGTGCTTCCTTTGCGGGAGCAGCAGGCTTTACGGCAGCCTTAGGAGCTTCCTTTGCGGGAGCAGCAGGCTTTGCAGCAGCCTTAGGAGCTTCCTTTGCGGGAGCGGCGGGCTTTGAAGCAGCCTTAGGAGCTTCCTTCTTGGCAGCGGGCTTTGCGGCAGCCTTGGGAGCTTCCTTCTTGGCAGCAGGCTTTGCGGCAGCCTTAGGAGCTTCCTTCTTAGCAGCAGGCTTTGCGGCAGCCTTGGGAGCTTCCTTCTTAGCAGCGGGCTTTGCGGCAGCCTTCTTAGCGGGAGCCTTTGCAGCGGCCTTCTTGGAAGGAACGAGAACCTCAAGAGCCATCAGCTTTGCGGGATCTCCGCTCTTTACCTTTACGAAGCCTTCCTTGAGAGCCTTCTCAAAGGAAATCTCGCCTGCGAACATCTTAGCAACGGTATCAGCGGTAGCCTCAACCTCGCAGTTGTTGTCAGCGTAACGATACGGCTCAACATTGAGTTCGCCGTTTCTTACAATAACGTAAATATTATCATCGGGTTCCTCGGAAATGAGGGAGAATGAAACCAAAACATTATCCTGATACTTCTTAGCCTTCGCCTTGCTGGACTTAAGACTTTCCCAAACCTTCTTAGCCAATTCTTCCTTGTTCATAGTATCCTCCAATTCAAAAAAAGTTTTAAAGGTTCAAATTCTAAAGCAAAGCAGACCGTAACACGGTCGCTTAATTTAGTTCATTATAACATATAGTTTTAATAATTTCAATAGTCAATATTTATAAATTTCATCGGAATTTCCTATGAATTTACAGAAATTGCACAAAAAGGGGCATATCCCGACTATGTATTTATTCGTTTGTATCGGTAGAAAATAGAGATTAAAACCGATTACAACAAATCGTAATTGTTATTTTGGGAGGCTCGTTTACTATGATAATGAAAAAAATACTGCTCTTTGCAGTTATCGTATCAATTGCATTTATTCCGTCGGGAAGATGTTTTGCCAACACGGGTTTCGGCAATACCGTTGTGCTTGGAGACTCGATTGCGTCCGGTTACGGACTGCCCGATTATATCGGCGGGAACAATTACAGTGCGCCTCTTTCGTGGGGTAATCTTCTCGGCTCGGAGTGTGAGCATTACGAAAATTTCGCTCGGGACGGAATGACCTCCGAGGAGCTTCTCCTCTTGGTTGAGCAGCCCTCCGAGGCGCTCCTGAACTCGCTGAAAAGCGCCGATTACGTTGTGGTTTCGATAGGCGGAAACGACTTTCTCGGGGAAATGATGGACGCGATAAAAATCTCCGCGCTCTCCGACACCGAAATGATTTCGGCACTCCTTAACGGGGAATTCAGGGCTGAAATGCTCGGCGAATTTTCCAATCGCATTCTTGGCGCGGTTATCTCCGAGATAAAACAATCCGACGTTCAGCGCACACTATCCAACACCCGTGAAACAGTCCTAAAATTAACACAGATTAACCCGAATGCGAAGATAGTTCTTCTCACGCTCTATAATCCATTTTCGGAGCATATTCTCTTGTCGGAGGTATCGAACGCCGCACGGGATACTCTCGCCCAACTCAACGGTGGGCTTTCGGATATTGCTCGGGATTTCGGCAATGTGGAAATAGCCGACGTATGCTCCGCGTTTGCGGACAGTCCTTCCGTACTAACCAACATCAACAGGCTTGACATTCACCCAAACGAAGCCGGTCACGCTAGGATATACGAGGTGGTGCATAACACTCTAACCGAATAAAAAGTCCTTGCTATTTTGTCATAACTATGCTATAATAAAGGAAAATATGACAAAAAGGATGTGGACAAATTGGAGTTCAACGGAAACCCGATTGAGATAAAAGATACCCCCGAAAAATTCACGGGAATGTGCGAAGTCATAGTTCCCGTGTTGTCGGAACTGCTTTCGGTACTTGCCGCCGCTGAGAAAAAAGCTCACGATGAATACGAGGCAATGGACGCGGAAAAGCCTTCGCTCGGACTTCAGCCACACGAGGCACACCCGAGATTTTTTGAATTCTGGGGCGAATACCGAAAGACGCTCAGCGCGCTGGTAGAGCCTGCGTGTTCCGAAAAGCTGCTCAAACGCGGCTATGGTAATCATTGCGGAAATCCTCCGAAATTCGGTTACATCAACGGTGAATGTAAAATTTTCTTCACGATGAAGACTTCCAAGAAAGCCGTAATTGAAACGGAATTCGGTCAGGGTACACTGACTATGAAGCATCAATTCTCGATGAAACTGAGTGGTGACAGGTGGATTTGGGACGATTTGAAATACTGCTTCGAGGGAAGCGGGAAATGGGAAAACGACAGCATTTAGTATTTTTAAACGCCGAGCACACCGCTCGGCGTTTTTACAAAAATTATTTTTTTAAAACCCGTTGCAATTTATGTAACATTATGGTATAATAACTTTGACTGCAAATTTGTTAATTTGCAGAATGTGTCCGCGGGGAAAACATTCAAAGGCGAATGCCCGCGAGATTAAGAAAGGTTGTGATGATAGGGTTGGATAAAAAGCCTGTTCTTTACGGCTATAACAATCTCACAAAAACGCTTAGCTTCAATATTTACGATGTCTGCTACGCAAAGAGCGAACGTGAGCAGAAAGACTATATCGCGTATATTGACGAGCAGTACAACTCGGAGCGTCTTACGGGAATTCTTTGCGCGGTAACCGAGAAAATCGGCGCTACCGTACTCAATATTTCAAAACAGGACTATGACCCGCAGGGTGCGTCCGTAAACGTGCTGTTTGCGGAGGGACACGTTGACCCCGACCACATAGACGGATCCTGCAACAGAGGTATGGGATATTTCAGCACTATCAATGGTGAAACCATTCACGCTCACCTTGACAAGAGCCATATCACTGTGCATACATTCCCCGAATATCACCCCGACAAGGCTATCTCCACATTCCGCGTCGATATAGATGTCGCTACCTGCGGAGAGATTTCCCCGCTGAAAACGCTGGATTTCCTTATCGGTTCGTTTGATTCGGATATTATCATTATCGACTATCGCGTTCGCGGCTTCACCCGTGACGTTACGGGCAAAAAGTGTTTTATGGACAGCAGGATAAACTCCATTCAGGAATTTATAGATCCCGAAACGCTCACCAAATACGATGCAATGGACGTGAACGTTTATCAGTCCAACATCTTCCACACAAAGATGCTCATTAAGGAAATTGAACTTCAGAACTATCTGTTCAACACCGACGCATACGAGGTTCACCCGCAGGAGCGTCTTGCAATTACAAATAACCTTCGCCGCGAAATGATTGAAATTTTCAGCGGAATGAACATATACTGAGTTTAGGGCGCGGTTGGTATCTGACTGCGCCTATTGGTGGTGATTTGATGAAACTTGACCAGACTGTCGCTCCTCTTTACGAGGCTATGAAGGAACACAGGCTCAACCGCGTTGTACCGTTTGACGTACCCGGACACAAGGGCGGACGCGGCAACACTACGCTGACGGAATTTCTCGGAAAGGACTGCCTTAAAAACGACGTCAACTCAATGAAGCCGCTCGACAACCTCTGTCACCCGATTTCCGTTATCAAGCAGGCGCAGGAAATTGCGGCGGACGCATTCGGAGCGGCAAACGCTTTTTTCATTGTAAACGGCGCAACGGGCGCCGTTCAGGCGATGATTATGAGCGTGTGCAAGCGCGGAGACAAGATTATCCTCCCGCGAAACGTACACCGCAGCGCAATTAACGCGCTGGTTGTATGCGGCGCAATACCCGTATATGTCAATCCCGGAGTAAACAGCGAGCTGGGTATTCCTCTCGGAATGACTCCCGAGGACGTTGAAAAAGCGATTATCGCAAATCCCGACGCAAAGGCGGTTCTTGTCAACAACCCCACCTACTACGGAATTTGCTCGGATTTAAAAAGAATTACCGAAATCGCACATAAGCACGGACTGTATGTACTGTGCGACGAGGCGCACGGAACTCACTTCTACTTCGGAGAAAACCTCCCGCCCTCGGGAATGTCGGTCGGCGCGGATATGGCGTCCGTTTCCGTCCACAAGACAGGCGGCTCGCTTACGCAAAGCGCAATGCTTCTGATGAACGAGCGGGTTAACTCCGACTATGTTCGTCAGATAATCAACCTCACACAGACTACAAGCGCCAGCTACCTGCTGATGGTATCGCTGGATCTGGCTCGGCAAAATCTCGCGCTCCACGGGAAAGAGTTCTATGCGAAAACGGTTGAATTTGCCGAATATGCCCGCAGGGAAATCAACGCAGTCGGCGGCTATTACGCTTTCGCCGACGAGCTGTGCAACGGGAAGGACTTTTTCGCGTTTGACAAAACCAAGCTCTCGGTTCACACGAGAGCCATGGGACTTGCGGGAATTGAGGTTTACGACCTGCTCCGCGACGAGTACGGAATACAGATTGAGTTCGGCGACATCGGCAATATTCTTGCAATTATAACGGGCGGCGACAGCAAGCTGGAAATCGAACGTCTGCTGAGTGCGCTCTCCGAGATAAAGCGGCTCTACTCACGTTCGCCTGTCGGGTTGTTCGACCACGAGTATATAAACCCCATTGTGGAGCTTCCTCCGCAGGAGGCATTCTACGCAGAACAGGAATCGCTCCCGCTTGACGAAACGGACGGCAGAGTATGTGCCGAGTTCGTAATGTGCTATCCTCCGGGAATTCCTATTCTCGCACCGGGCGAACGCATTACCAAGGACATTCTCGATTACATAAAGTATGCGAAAGAGAAGGGCTGCAACCTCACAGGCTGCCGCGATATGAAAGTAGAGCGCCTGGAAGTTGTTAAGTAAGGCTTTTATTTAAGAAAGAAGCGTGTTTATGGAACTTTGGTTCACGGAAAATCATACGGATAACGTCAAGTTCTCCATCAAGATAAATCGTCATCTGGTAAGCGAACAGAGCGAATTTCAGAAGATTGACATTCTGGAAAGCGAGGAGTTCGGCAGAATTCTGGTGCTGGACGGCTACCTTATGCTCACCGAAAAGGACGAGTACATCTACCACGAGATGATTACCCACGTTCCGATGTCGGTAAACCCGAACATCAAGCGGGTATTGGTAATCGGCGGCGGCGACGGCGGCGCAGTCCGCGAGCTGTGCCGCTTCAAGAGCATTGAGCATATTGATATGGTGGAGATTGACAGACGAGTTGTGGAGTTGTGCAGGGAATATCTCCCGCAGACCGCCTGCTCGCTGGACGATCCCCGCGTTACAATCCACTACGAGGACGGACTGCGTTATGTGCGCGGCGCGGAGAACGAATACGACCTCATTATCGTTGATTCCACCGACCCATTCGGACCGGGCGAGGGCTTGTTCACGAAGGAATTCTACGGCAGCTGCTACAAGGCGCTGACCGAGGACGGAATTCTCGTAAACCAGCACGAAAGCACATTCTACGCAGAATATGCCGAAGCAATGAAGCGTGCGCACAGCAGAATTAAGTGCTTCTTCCCTATCGCGCTGGTGTATCAGGCGCATATTCCGACTTATCCCAGCGGACATTGGCTGTTCGGCTTTGCCTCGAAAAAATATCACCCCGTAGAGGACCAGAACGCCGAATGGTGGATTGAACAGGGACTGAAAACGCACTACTACAACCGCTTTATCCACAGCGGCTGCTTCGCGCTTGCCCAGAACGTGCGCGATGTTCTCCGCGAAACGAAGCCTGCGCTATAAAGCAAATCTCAAACCCGCGTTCATACAAAACGCGGGTTTTCCTTTTTCATTCAAAAATTCAAAAAAATAGAATTCATATTGAAGTGCGGCAAGCCAATAATAATCTTGAATTCACAGAAAGGAGGAATTTTTGTGGATATAGCAGCACTGATTTTATTGGTTATCGGCGGTTTGAACTGGGGACTTGTAGGAATATTCGGATTTGACGTAGTTGCATGGCTTTTTGGCGGCTCGGGGACTTTTCTCGCACGCACGGTATATATTATAATCGCCCTTGCCGCTTGCTGGGGAATATCAATGTTTTTCCGCAGACCTAAACTGAGCGAGAGCATCTGACTCCCGACAGGCAGAAATAACAATAAAGGGCGCTTTTAAAACAAGCGCCCAAAATTTATGGAAAACATTAGGTATAACATATCCACAGACCTGTTATTCCTTTGCGGCTTTACTTCTTTGCGGGATTAGCAAAAGTGCCGCACATATCGCAGTAATAACAATCGTAGCGCCCAATCCCGACTCTATGCCGAACTCGCCGCCTGTCCAGAGCTCCATGCCTTCGGGGAGAGAGAATTCCATTACAGAAGGACCGGAGGGATTTCCGCTGACAGGCATTCCGTAGAAATTGCCCTGTGCCCAGTTCCACACGGAATGTATCGCACACGAAGGAATGAGGCTGTCAAACCGTATAGCAACAAGCGCAAGCATAATTCCCACAAGTGTGATGTTCACAAACGCCAACATTGTAAAGCCCGCGTTGAGGATATGCATAATTCCGAAGGTTGCAGAACTAATAAGAACTGCCGCCCACAAGGGAACCTTAGTTGAGAGAGAACTCATCAGATAGCCGCGGCATACTATTTCTTCCTCCGCCCCCTGTATTATCCAACCGATACATATAAGGAAATACACCAAAGGATTTCTGAACGCTCCGCCCTCGTAATTCGCCGCGCCTGCGAGTATCGTCACTCCCAGCGTTGCCGAGTATGCCGCAAAGCCTATCACCAAGCCAATTGCGTAGTTCGGCAGGAACTTCTCCTTTTTAAGTCCCATACTCTCAAAACTGCGTTTCTCAATAAAACGACAGAACACAATTGTCACTGCAGCGATGACTATCGTCAACAACAGCACCCAAGCGATATACCAATCAGCGCTGTCTGCCGAAAAATTGAACACAGGCACTCCGCTTGTAGTGTCAATCTCGGCTAATGAAAATTGGACTATTATAAGAGGAATAGAGTGTAGTACGTTTCCCAAAAAATTAACCAGAAAAAATAAAATAATTATTATCGCAATGTTCGGCATAAACTTTGCTTGTTTTGCCTTATCGGTGAAGTGTTCGCCTTTGAAAATGTTCGTCATAACCAAGCTCCTTATTTACAAATCGGATTCATTCTGTTTTTTCCCCACGATATATGACAATACCGCGACAGCAGCCGCTAAAATTGGCAAGCCAACGTAAAATGTTATTCGTAAAAACGCTGCGGAAACATCGCCGCATAATCCTGTTACCATAACCAGGACCGCCGCGCAGGCTATCAGAACGACCAGCGCAAGGTAAATCGCTGTGGTATATTTCGTGCCTATCCTGTTTGCAAGCATAAACGTTGGCGAAAGCGTAATCACCTGCAGCAGCCCCACGCATATCGGCAGCGCGAGCATAAGCTCCGTATCCATCCCAAACAGGATTATTCCCAACGAGTTAAACGCCAGTGAAACCAAGGTCATTATCCCGATTACGATATAAGTTGAGATTAGTTTTGCCCCTATGATTGCACCGCCCGAAACGGGCATACTGCGCACCAGCTTTGCCCAACCGCAATCCTTATCCGAATCAAGCGTGTTAAGCACAAAGGAGGAGAAGGTGGTTATTACAAGATAGTTCAGGATACCGTATGGAATTACGGATAATACCTTCATATAGTCGGGTGTGCCGACAGCCATACCGCCTCCTGTAAGAATAAGCGCCAAATTTGGGAAAAGTGAAATAAGCAGCGCCATAACAAGGTTAAACCTTATCGAATACAGGTCTTTTAAAATCAGCCCCTTCAACAAACGTCACCTCTCCTTACTCTGCAAAATACAGCCCAATAGACCAACGCATAGACTGCGGCGCAAATTCCAAGCATCGCAAGCGGCAGCCACGGCTTGCCCATCAGCCTTAAAATTAACGCAAAAAATGATTCGTCGTTTCCCCAAATTTTGCTCACAATTATTACAGGAATAGCAACTCCAAAACCAATCAGCAACCCAACCATAAGCCCTGCCTTTTCAGCACTCTTCATAGAGATTACCAGCGGAATACACAGCCATTCAACCGTGCAGCAAATAACCGCAACAATACCCATTGAGACAAACAATGAGCCGCTTATCATCAAAGGATTTACCGCCATAAAAATCAGCATCATCAAACAGCCCGTAACGCCGCAAACAGCCAGAACAGACAGATTTTTGCAAAGCTCGGTAAGCACAAAGCCGTTTTTGGATATTCCCGCCGCAAGCGTGTAATCGGCAAAGCGGCTTTTAATATTCTTCTCCAAGTCCCTGCCCAGCCATTCGCAATATATCGCCATCGGAACAAGAGGCAGCAAAGCAAGACAGGACTGAACAAACAACATATCCGCAGGAGAATTCCCGCCGAGGTTCATCAGCAGAATACCAACAGCCGTGCATACAGCGGTGGCTATGCCCCCGGCAATAAAAAAGCCTTTATTAAGCAGAAAGCCCGCGTATAATAACCCTTTCATCTTACTGCTCCTTTACATAGTACACCATAATCTCTTCGATGGATGGGGTATCGGCAGTGATGTCGGGATATTTGTCTGGCGCTTTTGTAAGCACCTCGTTGGAGTACCTTCCCTTTCTCATTCCGATGATGTCCGCCTTGTCGATACGCTCAAGCTCCTCATCGGTGCATTTCAGAATACGGTGCTTTTCGAGCATATCGTTGCGTTCCTCGGTGAAAACAATTCTCCCCTTATGTATAAAGCAGATATAATCCGCGATATGTTCAAGGTCGCTTGTAATATGGGTGGAGATAAGAATTGAATGTGTTTCGTCCTGCATAAATTCAAGGAATATATCGAGTATTTCGCTTCGCATTATCGGGTCAAGTCCGCTTGTCGGCTCGTCAAGCACAAGCAGCTGTGCGTTATGCGAGAGCGCCGCCGCGATGGAAAGACGCATTTCCATACCGCGCGAAAAGGTCTTGAATTTCTTGTCGAGCGGAAGCTCAAAACGTTTCAGATATGCGAAAAACGTGTCGCTTTCCCATGTCTTGTAAATTCCCGACATAACGCGGTCAAGCTGCTTTGCGTTCAGATTTGACGGAAATACCAGTCCGTCAAACACAACGCCGATTTTCTCCTTTGTTTCGGGGGAAAGCTCCGATGCGTTCTCGCCGAGAACGGTTATATCGCCCTCTCCCTTTTTAAGCAGTCCCAGAATTGCCTTTATCGTTGTGGATTTGCCTGCGCCATTCTCGCCGATAAAGCCAACTACCGAGCCGCAGGGGACAGAAAAGCTAACGTCCTGCAGGCTGAATTTCGGGTACACCCTGGTAACATTTTTTAGTTCAATACAATTCTCCATAATCACAACAATGCTCCATAAAGGAGCGTCACTCCTTTCGAGTTAATTGCATAACGGTGCGGCTAATTCGGAATTTCCCCAAACAGCACACCTCTCTCGGCGGTTCACCCGTCGTAGAACATAGACAAAATCTCGGCAAGCTCCTGCTTATCAACGCCGCTGCGTTTGGCTATCTCGGCGGCTTTGGACAGATGCTGTTCGATTTCGCGGAGGTTTTGTTCACGAAGCATTTCGGGATTTTGTGCAGCGACAAAGCTGCCGCGTCCCGTAAACGACTCGATAAGCCCCTCCGTTTCTAAAATTTCGTATGCCCGCTTTGTTGTGATAACGCTCACGCGAAGATCCTGTGCAAGCGCTCTCATTGAGGGAAGCGGGTCGCCCTCATTAAGTGTTCCTCCGAGAATCATGGACTTTATTTGTCCCGCAATCTGCTCGTAAATAGGAACACCGCCCGAGTTAGTAATTAAAATATTCATGGACACCTCTTTACTGCGCGAAACACAGAGGACTGCGCAATCCCCCACGCCCGCCGCAGCAGTCTTTCGAAAGATTTATATACCGGTAGGATATACAATATGCATTTTGTTTATATTGTATATATCCCATATACTCAATATATCACATCAGTACATTTTTGTCAAGTGCTTTTTTAAAATTTTTTCTAAAAATGTTATCGGGAAAAATTATAAAAGTGCTTGACAAAGTACAAGAAATAGTGTATAATGTTTCTGTTGTGAAATTTGGAAGTTTAGCTCAGCTGGGAGAGCATCTGCCTTACAAGCAGAGGGTCGGGGGTTCGAGCCCCTCAACTTCCACCAGTTTTAAAAATTAGCCCTCGGCTTTGCCGAGGGCTAATTTTGCAAAACGCAATGGCACTCGTCTGCGCCCTGCGGGCTTGACGAGCGCTCATTGCCAGCATTGTTTCGGCTCGAATTGCCCTAAAGGCAATTCGATTCTGCGCTTCGCGCAGAATACCGCCAAAACAACGCGTGCCCGCTATATCAATTGGTTTTGTGGGGCGATTTTTTTGCTCGGAAATGAGAATTCTTTTTGGTCACAATTTGAAAGCCGGTGCGACCGGCAGCGTTTTCGTCCCTACTGTTCGGTAGGGGCGAATTTTT
>JBJESC010000222.1:0-12117 GCA_051882615.1 Oscillospiraceae bacterium | reverse complement strand
GAAGCCAGCGAGAGGCTTCTGGACAGTTTTCATGTACACATGAAGAACATATCCGAGGATTACCCCGGTGTAAAGGTTGAGGTTAAGGAAGTTTAGGCTTCAGTATGATAACAGGAGGATATTACAATGATTAGACTTGATTTACAGTATTTCGCTCATAAAAAAGGTATGGGTTCTACCAAGAACGGCCGTGATTCCGAGTCCAAGAGACTTGGCGTTAAGCGTGCCGACGGTCAGTTCGTACTTGCAGGTAATATCCTTGTAAGACAGCGCGGAACTCACATTCACCCCGGAAACAACGTAGGTATCGGCTCTGACGATACTCTGTTCGCTCTTGTTGACGGTAAGGTTAAGTTTGAGCGCGTAGGCCGCGACAGAAAGCAGGTTTCTGTTTACGCCGCTGAGTAAGCAACATACCGATTGATTCGGTGAATTTGTAATCGTAAGCCGGATTTGTTATCCGGCTTATTGATTTAGTAAGGTTAATCTCGTTCCCCATTGCTGATATACACGGGCTATGCGGGGATAATATGATTGCAGGACAAAGGAGGCGTGGAGAATGTTTGTCGATAAGGTTCAGATTTCCATTAAGGCGGGAAACGGCGGAAACGGCGCTGTTTCGTTTCATCGTGAGAAGTATGTAAATGCGGGCGGTCCCGACGGCGGAGACGGCGGAAAAGGCTCGGATATTATGTTTCAGGCTGATGATAGCCTTTCCACGCTGATTGACTTTCGCTATAAGAAGAAATACATTGCTCCCGATGGCGAACCCGGAGGTGCGAAGCGCTGCTCGGGCAAGTCGATGGAGCCTACGATAATCCGCGTTCCGCGCGGAACGCTCGTAAAGGACGCTCACACGGGACGTATACTTGCGGATATTTCCGATGACGAGCCTGTTGTTGTTGCAAAGGGCGGCAAGGGCGGCAAGGGTAATGTGCATTTTGCAACGCCTACTCGTCAAATTCCGCGTTTTGCAAAGCCGGGCTTTCCGGGCGAGAAGTACGACGTTATTCTGGAGCTGAAGCTGCTTGCGGACGTGGGGCTTGTTGGTTTCCCGAATGTCGGAAAATCAACGCTCATCAGCGTAGTGAGCGCGGCAAAGCCGAAAATCGCGAATTATCACTTCACAACACTCACTCCCGTGCTCGGAGTTGTCAAGAAAGGCGAAAAGTCCTTTGTTATGGCAGATATTCCCGGACTTATCGAGGGCGCTTCCGAGGGTGTGGGGCTTGGTCACGCATTCCTGCGCCACGTTGAGCGCTGCCGCTTGATTGTGCACGTTGTTGACGTGTCGGGAATTGAGGGCAGGGATCCTATTGAGGACTACGAGAAGATTAACGCAGAGCTTGCAAACTTCTCCGAGGAGCTTGCGGCACTGCCTCAGATAGTGGCGGCGAACAAGTGCGATTTGGCAACCGAGGAGCAGATTGCGAAGTTTGAGGAATACCTTGCTTCTAAATCGCTGAAGCTCCACAGGATTTCTGCGGCTACCACCGAGGGTACGGACGCGCTTATGGACGTAGTGCTGACTGAGCTGGACAAGCTCCCTCCCGTGAAGCGTTACGAAGCGGTTCCGCTTACGCTCGAAGAGCTTGCGCAGCTTGACGAGCAGAAGCGTGCTTTCACCGTTCAGAAGGTGGACGATGTGTATATTGTCGATGCGGAGTGGCTTGCGCCCATACTTGAAACCTGCAATATGGAGGACTACGAGAGCCTTCAGTACTTCCAGCGCGTTCTTCGTTCAAGCGGCATTATTGACGAGCTTGAACGGCAGGGAATTCAGGAGGATGACCTGGTTTCCATCTTTGATTTTGAGTTTAACTATGTGAGATAAACGGCGCATTATCCGTCTTGATTTGGGGGAATGAAAATGAGCTTTCTGAACTCTTTGCTTATGCAGATGGAACGCTCCACCGCGGGCAGCGACAAGACAAGCCGCGAGGTTTTGCAGCTTTGCGGTAAGGTTAAGCCCGAAAAGGCGCTGTTCTTCGGCGACGACTATTTCACGCCGAGACTGATTGCCGAGCAGACGGGCGCTGAGGTAACAGCGGCGTATTATGAGAATTTCCGCGCTGAAAAAGCGGCTGAGCTGGGCTTGAACGCGGAGAACGTAGGCGCGTATCAAATTCTTGAAAATAACGGCGGCTGGGACTTTATCTGGTTCAATGGTAGTACCGAGCCGGACGGACTTGAAAGACGTCTGGAGCAGCTTAAGCTCGCTATGAAGCCAAACAGCAGAGCGGTTTACCGAACATTGTGCTGGCTGATTGACCCGTCCCCCGATACAAGCTGTTATGTGGAGCACAGATACGGAGAGCCCGAGCGCCTTGACGGTGTTATACTAAAGGCTAAAGAGCAGGGCTTTAAAGTGCTGGATTTTGTGATTTCACCGCGCAGCGATTGGACGCACGGCTTTTACGAGCCGATGAGCGAGCTGATGAAAACGCTTGCGGGAGAAAATGACAGCGAAGACAGCGATGTACAGAGCGGAATAGGCGAACTCAATAAGGAGATGTATATGTTCAATCTCCACAGCGAGGAGTACAGCTTTGTGTATTATATTCTGGAGAGCTGATTATGTTTGAGAAGCTAACGGAAAAGGAAGCGGCGGCGTACAGCCCGAATATTCTGGCGTTTTACGGCGACAGCGTTTATGAGCTTCTGGTAAGAAACCGTGTTGTTATGCAGCATCAGACGAGCGCGGGAAAAATGCACGACTATGCGGTGGAGCGCGTTCGTGCGAGCTATCAGTCCGAGGCGGTGAACGTTATCGAACCGATGCTGACCGAGCGAGAAGCGGATATACTGCGCCGCGGACGAAATGCGGGCGGAATTTCCGTTCCCAAGAGCGCAAAGCCGTCCGAATACCGCAGAGCAACCGCACTTGAGGCACTTTTCGGATACCTCAGTCTTACGGGACAGGAAGAACGAATAACGGAGTTGTTCGAAGCGATTTGCAAATCGCTGCCGATTTCCTCCGATAAAATATGAACAAAATAGCTATTACATAAAGGAGAATAATTATGTCCGGACATTCAAAATGGAGCACCATTAAGCGTAAGAAGGGTGAAAAGGACGGCGCTCGCGCTAAGGTTTTCACCAAAATCAGCCGTGAGATACTCGTCTGCATCAAGGAAACGGGAAGCGCAGACCCCGCAAACAACTCCAAGCTTGCAACGCTGGTTCAGAAGGCAAAGTCAAATAATATCCCCAACGATAATATCGACCGTCTTTTGAAGAAAGCTGCTGGCGGAGCTGAGAAGAACGACTACGAGAACTGCGTATATGAGGGCTACGGTCCCGGCGGAGTTGCGGTAATCGTTGACTGCCTTACAGATAACCGTAACCGTACAGCGGGAGAGGTTCGCCACTATTTCGACAAATTCGGCGGTAATATGGGAACTTCGGGCTGCGTTAGCTTTATGTTCTCGCTCAAGGGCGTTATCGTGCTGAACAACGAGGACGGCGACATTGACGAGGATAAGGCAATGGAGGACATTCTCGAAGCGGGAGGCGAGGACTTCAGCTTTGAGGACGGAGTTGTGGAGATTTCCACCGACCCCTCCAATGTGGGCGCGGTAGCCGAGGAGCTCACCAAGCGCGGCTACGAGGTAATCTCCGCACAGGCAGAGCAGGTTCCCTCCACCTACACCACCCTTACCGACGAGGACCAGCTCAAGAAGATGGGACTGCTTCTCGAAATGCTCGACGATAACGACGACGTGCAGAACGTATGGCACAATTGGGACGCTCCCGATACCGACGAAGAAGACTAATAGCATAATACAGCCGCTTTTGATATATCGGTCAAGAGCGGCTTGTTACATAAGAGGAAAAACCTATGGAAAAAGAGAAGCCAAAGGGGCTGAGCTCGTTTGTTCTGCATATTATAGCGATGTCGCTTATGCTGTGCGACCATTCGTGGGCGACTTTGTTCCCCGAGCAGGAGTGGCTTACCTGCATCGGAAGAATTGCGTTCCCGATTTTCGCGTTTATGATTGTCGAGGGATACTTTCACACCTCCAACGTCCGCAAGTATATGCTCAGGCTGCTTGTGGGAGCGGTTATCTCCGAAGTTCCTTTTAATCTTATGGTCGCAAGCTCGCCGATTTACCCGTTCCACCAGAATGTAATGTGGACTTTCCTTATTGGGCTGGCTGCTGTCGTGCTGATTGAAAAAGCCAAGCAAAAGAAAAAGTGGTGGCTCACGGGATTGGTTTCAATTGTGGTTGTGATGTTCTCTTTCCTGATTGGAACAATCGGTATGGTTGACTATTTCGGAGTGGGAGTTCTGACGGTGATGGTTTTCTACTTCTTTAGAGGAAAGAAGTGGTGGTGCTATGCGGGACAGTTCGTTTGTATGGTGATACTGAATGTGTATATGCTTGGCGGGTACACATATAACTTCCAAATCGGCGGAGTTGAGGTTGAGATTGTTCAGCAGGGATTTGCCCTGCTCGCACTTGTTCCTATCTGGCTATACAATGGGGAGCAAGGACACCACTCAAAGCCGTTCCAATACTTCTGCTACGCTTTTTATCCCGCTCATATGCTGATACTTTATGCTATATGGCAATTGATTATATAGTAAAAAAGCACCCGAAGAATATCGGGTGTTTCGGGCTGTCGATAAAGGCACATCTACTTCGTCAAGCCCCTGTTGGCAGCCACAAAGGCTAGCCAACAAGGGCTTTCCTCGTATCTGCACCTTTCTCACCAGCCTCATTCCGGACTTTTTCGACAAGCTCACGCGCCCGAAGAATATCGGGTGCGTTTTGTTTTATCTTACTGCCTCTCAATGGTGACAATATCCGCTTGAATTATGTCAAACCAATCGGGGGAGGAGGTCATTTTTATTCCCTTGACTACCACCTTAACCTTGGTGAACAACCCGTCGTCGGGGAGACACGACACATCGGCGCTTGTGGTTTGCGTGTTGCCGAGGAAAATTTGTCCATACTTATTCGCCCACACCATTCCGTTGCTGAAGCCTGTGTAGTAGGTGTGGAAAATTCCGATTTCTTCATCGGTCTTAAAGCTCATAACGGGCAGAGGGCAGTAGCCCTGAGGGACGAAGATTATATCTCCCGCCTGAACTCCGTATTCGTCCTCCTGAATCGCGCAGGCATAGCCGACTAGTTCCAGCTCTCCGAGGAACGAGCACTCGCAGCCGGCAAAATACTTTCCCACCGCGCTGTGGGGAAGTGTGATTTCTGTATCGCGGAATATTGATTTCGCGCTGATTACGGTAAGTCCGTTTACTTTGTCTCCTGTGTTGATACGGACGTAATCCTGAAATTTCTCCTCGCTCATTCCCGAAAAACTGAGAGTATCAGAGTCAAATATATCAGCGTTGTCAATACTATTATAGTTCAGACCGTCGGGAGCGCTGATAAACGCAAAGCCGTCGCATACGGCTGTTCCGAGGTTCCCGTCCGAATACTCCGCCTGGTTTCCCTCTTTGTCGGTATATATTGAGAACTCCGAGGAGTAAATCGGGGTTCCGTCAAGACCTTTAATATCGGTTATTACGCCGTCGGGTTTGTTTTTGTTTGCACGAGAGATGACAAGAGCCTGAGCAGTTTCGGGATCGTTTTCACTTGCGGAATTGACGGAGCTTTCGCTTGACGCGGGATTATCGCCGTTTGCACATCCCGGGAGCAAAAGGTTGAATAGAATAAGCGCGGATATTGCGGTGAGTTTAAATTTCTTCATAGTGAAACCTCGGTTCGTTTCAAAATAATCAATCGGTGGTTTTATTGTACCATATTCGCGGCGGTTTGTCAACGATTATATTCCGAGAGCAAAATAAACTTTAAAGCTAAATAAAGGTCGAAAAAATTCCTGAATGTCCCGCTTTAGGAACAAATGGTGCGGCTTGTGTGAGAATTCCCAATATCTTGTGAGCTTTGCCCTTGACGGCACAATATGTTGTGAAAATTCATAAAAATTCGTGCTGAATTACAGATTTTTATATGAACGTTTTGTGAATATTGCACAAAAATATGAACAAAAGTTTATTCCGAATTTTTTATAAAACGGGGTTGAAAATCTTTTTGGATTGGGTTATAATATGATTGTGGGTAAAAGTGGTGAAAAATTCACTGAAATGGTTAAAAATTAACAAAAAATCCACTCCTTGCCCAATCACAAGAAAAATGGGGAAAAAATCTACGGAAAACTCCGTCTGAGGAGGACGGAAAAAATGCACTCTCAAGCACAGTAACAAAGAGGTGAAGTCTTTAGGAAAGGGGGATAGAAATGTTAGGCACATACGAGCATACAATGGATGCTAAGGGGCGTATGAACTTCCCCGCGAAAATCCGCGAGGAGTGCGGCGAACATTTCTATATCACTAAGGACATCAAAGAAAAGTGCTTGACGGTTTACACCGAACAGGGTTGGGAAGCCCTTAAAGAGAAATTACGGTCTAAATCACAGAGTGTTGCGCTTCCGCTTGAACGTTATCTGTTCGGAAGCGCTTGCGAGGCAGAGCCGGACAAGCAGGGAAGAATTGCAATTCCCGCTCATCTGCGTGCCTACGCGCAAATCCAGAGCGAGGTGCTGGTTGTCGGAGTCGGCGAGCGCGCTGAAATCTGGAACAAGGAGCTCTGGGAGGACTATCTGGAAAGAACGTCCGCTCAGGATATTGAAGCATTGGCGGGTGAACTGGAAATCTGATGGAATTTCGACACACAACTGTCCTGCTTAACGAAACGGTGGAGAATGCGTTCACAAATCCTGCTGGGATTTACGCAGACCTTACCACGGGGGGCGGGGGTCACAGCCTTGAGCTTGCAAAGCGTCTTTCAGGGGGAAAGCTGCTCTGCTTTGATCAGGACCAAGAAGCGCTCGACGCCGCTGGGGAGCGGCTGAAAGGCTATCCCGTGACTTTTATCAAGCGAAATTTCAGAGAAATCGGAAAGGTTCTGGACGAGCTTCAGATAGACAAGCTTGACGGAATAATCGCCGATTTGGGAGTGTCCTCGCATCAGCTTGATGACAAGGACAGGGGATTTTCGTTCCACAATGACGCTGCTCTTGATATGAGAATGAGCGGCGAGGGTATGTCCGCAAGGGACGTAGTAAACGAGTATTCGTTTGAACAGCTCAGACAAATCCTGTTTGATTACGGAGAAGAAAAATACGCGCCGAAAATCGCACAGGGCATTGTCAAAGCACGGGAGATTTCTCCTATCGAGACAACAGGACAGCTCGCAGAGATAATAAAGCAAAGCGTGCCTGCTGCTTACAGGAGAGAAAAAAATCCCTGCCGAAAGAGCTTTCAGGCGATAAGGATTGAGGTCAACGGAGAGCTTGACGCACTTGAAGAGATGCTTGACAGCGCCTTTGACAGACTGAAAATCGGCGGAAGAATGTCGATTATCACGTTCCACTCGCTTGAGGACAGAATAGTAAAGAATAAATTCAAGGAGTTCTGCACGGGCTGTACTTGTCCGCCTGAATTCCCTGTTTGTGTATGTGGTAAACAGCCGAGGGGAGAGCTGGTTTACAGAAAGCCGATTATCCCGAGCGAAGAGGAGCTTGCGGATAACCCGAGGAGCAGAAGCGCAAAGCTTCGTGTTATCACAAAGATTAGATAAGATATTAGACGGAACTTAGGATTGGGGGCATAGCAATGAGTTATTACAATACAAACCTTGCCTATGATGACGAAGAGCTTGAGTATGATTTGTCAAGGTTCGACACGACTCTGCGTGATAAGCGCAGAAAAGAGGAGGAGCAGGCGAAGGCGAGAGCAATTAAGGAAGCGCCCACAGTGTCCGCTTCCAAAACAGGCTCGGTAATAAAGATTGCTTTGTCTGTTGCTGTGCTGTTTGGAGCGCTGTTTTCGGTAAACTACTTCAACACACAGAAATACAATGCGTCACGAATGGTTGCCGAGCAGGAGCAGCTGCTTGCCGAAGCTCAGGACGACAACGCGCTTCTCAGAAGCAAGCTTGACGCAAAGGCGAACATCAGCTATATTGAGGAATATGCGTCGGAAAAACTCGGAATGACGAAGATTACTTCTGCACAGAAGGAATATATCAGCATCAACGAAAACCTTATTGAGGTTGAACAGGACGAAACCGAAGGATTTATCGGCTCGGTAAGAAAATGGTTCAGCCACACTTTGGAATACATGGGGTTCTGACAGAATAGAATAAGGGTGACAAGCCTTATTTGATGTCAGGTTTTCAAATAAGCAAGGTCGCTAAACGGACGCGGTATGTCCCGAACGGCTTTGCTTTTTTGGTTTTATCGGAGGGAGATTTCAGTGGCAGACAAACCCAGCAAATTTGCGACATTTTCGCAAAATGTATTCAAATATCTGAAGAAAAAGGACGATGAGGCGGTTGAAAGGCAGCCTGTTCTGGGCTATCGCGGACGACAGCTTATTATTCTTCTTGCATTTATTGCGTTCTCGCTGTTTGTCGGTTATAATTTATTGAAATTCACCGTGCTTGACGGTGATAAGTGGCGTCAGCTTGCTAATGCTCAGCAGATGGCGTCAATGACTATCAAGGCAAGCCGCGGCACGATTTATGATACCAACGGAACAGTTCTGGCTCAGAGCTCAACTGTGTGGAATGTAATCATTGCACCTCAGGCTATCTATAAGAAGAACGACGAGCTCAGAAAGGCATACGATAAGGAGCGCGAAAAGTGGTTGGCTAATAACGACCCCGATAAGGATCCGCTGGAGGATTATCGGGAGCTTTCCGACCTTATATGCAACGGGCTTGCTGATATTCTGGAAATCGAGCCCGATAATATGCTTAAAGCGTGCGATGAGCGCAAGCTGAACTACATAATCGCCAAGCATAAGGTTGATAAGGCGACCGTTATGGAAATTCAGCAGTTCTTGCTGAAAAACAAGATTTCCTCGGACTGCGTATACACCGAGGAAACCAGCCGCCGCTATTATCCCAACGGAACGCTTGCTTCTACCGTTATCGGATTTACGAACTTTGACGGAAACGGCGTTTATGGTCTGGAAGCGTATTATGACGATTATCTCAGAGGAGTTGACGGAAAGGCTTTCTATACCAAGGACGGTCTGGGACAGGGTATTGAGTACGCAAACGATAACTACTTCTCTGCAATTGACGGAAACAGTCTGGTGCTTACACTTGACGAGGTGCTTCAGCATTACGTTGAGAAAAATCTTGAAAAATGCGTTTCGCAGCACGCGGTAATCAACCGTGCAGTGGGAATAATAATGGACTGTAACACGGGCGGAGTGCTCGCAATGGCGACTACCCCCTCTTACGACCTTAACAACCCGTCAACGATTGTCGGCAGCTACGAGCTGGGGCTGATTGCTCAGAAGGAAGAGGAAGGCGCCTCCGAGGAAGAAATCACGGAGCTTAAAGCTGTTCTCAGAGAGCAGCAATGGAAGAATAAAGCTGTAAACGAGCTGTATTATCCGGGTTCTGTTTTCAAGACAGTAACCTGTGCGGCTGGTCTTGACCAGGAAGTAATCAATCTGAACTCGGAGTTTACCTGTTCGGGAGCAATGAACGTTGCGGGAACGACAATTCACTGTTGGAAGCACGCAGGTCACGGAACGCTTAACCTTCAAGGCGCGATTTCGGCATCCTGCAACCCCTCGTTTATGCAGATAGGCGCATTGCTCGGCGTTGATAAGTTCTCGGACTATTTCGAGAGCTTCGGATTTACGGAAAAAACAGGAATTGACTTGCCCAGCGAGGCGCAGAGCCTTTACATTCCACGCTCGAGAATGGGTCCCGTTGAGCTTGCTACCTGTGCTTTCGGTCAATCAAACAAAATAACGCCCATTCAGATGTGCACAGCTTTGTGCGCACTTGTAAACGGCGGCTATCTCGTTACTCCGCACCTTGTCGATAAAATTCTTGACAGCAACGGAAATGTAATTGAAACCAAGGAAACCGAAATAAAGCGTCAGGTTATCTCCAAGGATACCTGCGAGCAGATGAAGGATATTCTTGAGGAAATCGTAAACTTCAACGGCGGCTCTAACGCTTATATTCAGGGCTACCGTATCGGCGGAAAGTCGGGAACGGCAGAGAAAATTGACGAATACAACGCTGCGGGCGGCGCGGCAGGCGGCGCAAAAATGACGTTCGTATCAACGTTCGCTGCGGCAGTTCCTATGGAAAACCCGCAGATTGTAATGCTGGTTGCGGCGGATACTCCGACGGGTACTCAGTATTACGGCTCGGCGGTAGCTGCGCCTGTTGTATCGGCGGTGTTCAGAGAAGGTCTTGAGCATCTGGGAATATACCCGACCTACACCAAGGAAGAGCAGGAGAAGATGGACGCTGTTGTTCCGTATGTACTCGGAAACCTCTCTATGAAGGCGGAGAGCCTTCTCGCGGCAAGAGGCTTTAAGGCTAAGCTGGTAGGCGCAGAGGTGGAGGACGCGGTTGTAACAAATCAGGTTCCCTCTTCGGGCGCAAGCATTCCAAAGGGCTCGACGGTTGTGCTGTATTTCGGTGACGCAAAGACCGAAACGGCCTCTGTTCCGAACGTAATCGGAATGAGCGCGGCGGAGGCTAACGAAATAATTACAAATGCGGGCTTTAATATCAAGATAACGGGCGGTGCTGCGCAGAATGTAAACGCCGTTGCGGTATCGCAGAGTTACGTTCCCGGCCTTGTTATAAACAAGGGCGCGGTAATTGAGGTTGAATTCAGATACGACTCTCGTTCCGACTAAGGGTAATAGCGAGAGAACAGAGGAAGTGGCAGTATGACAATCGCGGAACTGTTTTCGGGAATAGCGGACGTGCCCGCGGAGCTTCGCGGAAGAACGCTTTCGGGGGTGACCTCGGACAGCCGTGAAGTGAAAGAGGGCTTCGTGTTCGTCTGCATAAAGGGCGAGAGCTTTGACGGACACACGGTAGCCGAAAATATGCTCCAAAAGGGCGCATCTGCTGTTGTCACTACCGAAAAACTGAATATTTCGGGTGAGATAAACGTTGATAATTCCCGAATGCTTTACCCGCGTTTGCTGAACGCGTTTTACGGCTGCCCGACGCGGAAAATCAAGCTCTGCGGAGTGACGGGAACTAACGGAAAAACCACAATCGTCAATCTTTGCGCACAGCTGACGCGCATTATGGGAAAAAAGACTGCCGTTATAGGAACTCTGGGAATTGATACGGGAAGCGGGCTTGTGTATTCGCACAACGGACCTCCCACTACTCCCGAGCCGAGGAAGCTGTATCAGTCTTTCGCTCAGATGGCACACGAGGGAACGGAGTTCTGCTTTATGGAGGCTTCGTCACAGGCTCTGGCGCAGTACCGCTTCGCGGGAGAGGAGTTTGCGGCGGGAGCGTTTACCAACCTCACGCGCGACCATCTGGACTATCACAAGACAATGGAGAACTACTTCCTCGCCAAGCGCAGTCTTTTCGATATGTGCAAAAACGGAACGGCAGTCGTCAACATTGACGACGAGAAGGGTGCGGAAATCGCAGAGTATTGCAAGGCTAATGAAATCCCGCTGAAAACCGTTTCGGTGAACGGCGAAGCGGACTATTTCACGGAGTTTGTGAAGCTCTCCGACAATCGCTCGGAGTTTATTCTCACCGACAGGGCGGGGAAGAAGAGCTATCCCGTACGGTTTGCAATGACCGGACTTTACAACGTGCTGAATGCTGTTGAAGCGGCGGTTATCGTAAATTCGCTTGGTTTTCCTATGGACGAGGTGCTAAACGCCTTGGAGAAAATCAAGGGCGTAAGCGGGCGCTTGGAAACCCTGCATAGCGGAGACTTTACGGTTATCAGGGACTATGCGCACACCGAGGACGGCTTGGAGAAGCTGCTCTCCACGCTGAAGCCTCTCGCAAAGAACAGGTTAATCTGCGTGTTCGGAGCGGCGGGAGAGCGCGACGCGGGCAAGCGCCCCGATATGGGCAGAACTGCCGCAAAGTACTCCGACCTGCTGATAGTAACCACCGACAGTCCGCGCCACGAGGACCCGCAGCAGACCATAGACGGCGTTGTGGCGGGAATTCCCGAGGGCATACCCTACGAGGAGTATATCGACCGCAAAAAGGCGGTGTTCCGAGCGCTTGAAATCGCTCAAGAGGGCGATATAGTAGCCCTGTGCGGAAAAGGTCA
>JBJESC010000221.1:0-12164 GCA_051882615.1 Oscillospiraceae bacterium | reverse complement strand
CTCACGCACGGTTGCAGTTCCGACAAATTCACCGCGAACGCCAACGCACTCTGCTTTTCCTCTGTATCCGCGCGAGCAAAGCTCTACCAGCAGCCCTTCCGCAATTCCTCCCGCAAGACTGCTCTCTTCAAAGAATACAACACGGTCATATTCCATCGCTATATTGATAACGCTCTCCGAAAGCGGGTTAATGGTCACAAGGCGAAGAATATCCGCTTTTGCGAATTCTGCCGCTCTGACTAAATTTGCGGAAATTCTTCCGTAAGTTATTCCGAGTACGGACGAATTCTTTCCCGAATAGCAATAATCCGTTACGGGACTCATAGCCTTGCAGCCCCGCAGCTCCTCGTCCGCAAACTCGCCGCCCTTGGGATAACGCACACAGGCGACTCCCTCGGTATCGTAAATCGCGCGGTTAAGGCACAGCCGCAGCTCCTCAAACGTTGCGGGCGAGTATATCACCGTATTAGGAATAACTCGCAGCATCGGAACATCAAATATTCCCTGATGCGTTTCGCCGTCCTCTCCGACAAATCCCGCCCTGTCAATGCAAAGCGTGATGTGCGTTTTTTCAATAGCGCAGTCGTGGACTATCTGGTCAAAACCACGCTGGAGAAATGTCGAATAAACCGCGAATACGGGCAGCATTCCCTGCGTTGAAAGCCCCGCGCAGAACGTTACGGAATGCTGCTCCGCAATACCCGTATCGAAAAATCTCGTGGGGCAGGAGTTCTTGAAGTAGTTCAGTCCCACCGCGTATTTCATCGCCGCAGTAACGGCGCAAATGCGGCTGTCCGACTTTCCGAGCCGTTCCAGCTCACGTCCGAACGCGTCCGAGAAGGACTGCGGTTCGCTTTCAAGCTCCATCTTCTCATAGTCCACCACCGCGCCGTTCTTACCGACACCGTGGTATTTTCCGGGATTTTCCTCGGCGGGTTTGTAGCCCTTGCCCTTCTGAGTGAAAACGTGAACAACGCACGGGCGCTTCATCAGCTTTGCCACGGAGAGCGCCTCGATCAAATCCTCAACATTGTGTCCGTTTACGGGACCTACATAGGTAAAGCCCAGATTTTCAAAAAGGTTGCTGCTGTCATACAGCGCTTCTTTCAAAAGCGACTTTGCCGCTGCCACAGCGCGCTCCAGCCGCCGTCCTACAAGCGGAACAGAGGAAAGCGCAGTCTTTACGGTTTGCTTGGCGCAATAGTATTTCCTAGTTGAGCGGATATTCGCAAGATAACGCGCAAGCGCTCCCGTACTCTTGCTTATTGACATTGCGTTGTCGTTAAGCACAAGCGTGAGATTGGAGGCGGACTTTCCCGCGTTGTTGAGCGCCTCGTAAGCCATACCTCCGGTAAACGCTCCATCGCCGATTACCGCAGCTACCGCTCCGTCCTCTCCCTTAAGCCGCATTGCCGCGGATATACCGTATGCTGCGGAAATGGAGTTGCTGCTGTGTCCCGCGATAAACGCGTCGGCAGGAGACTCCGAGCGTCTGGTAAATCCCGAAATTCCGCCTTTTTTACGAAGCGTCTGAAATCTCGAATATCTTCCCGTAAGCAGCTTATGGGCATACGCCTGATGTCCGACGTCCCAGATAATCCTGTCGCCGCCATACACGTCATACACGCTATGGAGAGCCACTGCCAATTCCACCGAGCCGAGATTTGACGCCAAATGCCCGCCGTTACGCATAACAACGCGCAAAATGTTTCCCCGCAGTTCCCTGCAAAGAGCATTGAGCTGCGGAGTAGTCATTTTTGAAATTTTGTCGTGATTTATCTCGTCACTAAGGAACATTTTTTCCTCCATCGAACAAAAACTTCCGGTTCACACGGGAAGCGGGAACATCAGGGCAATCAGAATGCCCAGCATTGAGCCCGCAAGCACCTCAATCGGGGTATGACCGAGGAATTCCTTGAGCTGCTTCTGGTTCACAAGCTCGTCAATATCGGGGTCCTCGTCCGTGCCGTTAAGCTGCGAAATTTCATCATCAAGCTCGTCAACGATTTTGCGCAGCTTATTAAGCTCCTTTGCGTGAAGTCCCGCGTTGTACCTGACGCTCATCGCGTCATAGATTACAATGCCCGCAAGCAGCACCGCAAACGCGAATTCGGTGCTGGAAAGACCTTTGTATCTGAGTGTGTAAAAGGCTACGGAAATAACAAGCGCCGAGTGCGAGGAGGGCATTCCGCCCGCTCCCACAATACGTTCCGCATTGAAGGTCTTGAACTTAATTGAATGCAGAATAGTCTTTATAATCTGAGCTAAAATCCACGAGATAATTCCCACAGAAGCTATCGGATTATACATTAAAATCTTCATCATTATTGATAATCCCCCTATCAATGCTGACGATACAGCAGCTGCTTTGCAAGCTCCGTCAGGAAATCAACATCGGTGAACTCATCAAGGAATCCGATTGCCTGCTGAGTAAGCGATTCCGCCTGTTCCCTTGCTTTATCAATGCCAACAGCATATACATAAGTATGCTTTCCCGACTGTGCGTCGCTGCCGACAGGCTTTCCGAGTGTTTCTGTGTCAAGCGTAATATCCATAATATCGTCAATAATCTGGAACGCCACTCCCAGCCGCCTGCCGTATTCTGCGGCGGCAAGCTGCTTCTTCACGTCCGCACCCGCGGCAATGCAGCCCGCCTTACACGCGAATTCAAGCAGAGCACCGGTTTTCATTCTATACATTTCGAGAATAGCAGAAGTGGTGGGAACAATATTTTCAAATTCCAAATCAAGCGTCTGTCCACCAATCATTCCGAATACGCCAACGTTATCCGCAAGCAGAGTAATAAGCTTCAAAGCTGCGTCCTGCGTAATAAGCTTTTTCTCCGCAGCTTCCGCAATAATCCTGTACGGCATTACCGCCAATGCGTCACCGGCAAGCAAAGCCGTTGCCTCGCCATACTTCTTGTGGCAGGAGGGCTGTCCTCGTCTGAGGTCGTCGTCGTCCATACATGGCAAATCATCGTGAATAAGCGAGAACGTATGCGTCATCTCAAGCGCACAAGCCACAGGAAGAGCCGCCGATATTTCTCCGCCGCAAATTCGGCAGAACTCCAATACCAATGCGGGACGGATACGCTTACCTCCCGCCAGCAGACTGTACCGCGCCGCCTTTATAACGCTGCTTTGCAAACATGCGAGGGGGGGAAGATACTTTTCCAGAGCCTCCTCGGTCATCTCAGCGTAATCGCTCAATATTTCTTTAACGTCCATTACTTAATTCCCTTCAAGCTGTTCTACCTTGAGTTTTGCATTCTCAATATAATCGGATAGCCTTTTGGAAAGCGTAACAGCCTCCGTGTAAAGCGCCATTGATTCTTCCAATGTAATTCCGCCATCACCCATCTTCTGTGAGATTGCTCTGAGCTTCTGAATCTCTTTTTCAAAATCCATTATAATTACCCTCTTTTTCACTTATTAACCTGCTTAACCTCTGCAATAACCGTTCCCGACGAAAGACTGACCTCAATCATTTCTCCCACGGAAACGTCATCGGCAGATGTAACCACCTTGCCGCCGCTCTTCGTCAGCGAGTATCCGCGCTGAAGCACACGCATAGGGTTCAAGTCCGAAACCGACTGCTCAAGGCGTGCCAGCTCGGTTTCCGAAGCCGTAATGCGGCGGTGAATGTTGTTTGACATTGCTTCGTTAATGCGCTCCAGCTCATTTTCCCATTGCGCAATCCGTCCGCGCGGTGAATAAAACCTCACATCCTTATCAAGGAGCGCAAGCTCTCTCTGCTTTTCCGAAAAAACTCGGTTCAGCATAATACCCGCGGCATTGCTGTAATGCGAAATCTCCGCGAGAATGCTTTTTATATCGGGAACGGCAAGCTCCGCCGCCTGAGTAGGCGTTGACGCTCTCGCGTCCGCCACCATATCGGCGATAGTAGTGTCGGTTTCGTGACCGACTGCGCTGATAACGGGAATATCGGAAGCGAAAATCGCCCTTGCCAGCGCCTCGGAGTTGAAACAGTTCAAGTCCTCCTTTGAGCCGCCTCCGCGTCCGATAATGATAACGTCCGCTCCAACGGTCTGCGCCTTACGGATACCCGCAGCAAGCGTTGCATCCGCGCCCTCCCCCTGCACAGTAGCGGGAATAAGGCAGATTTCCGTTATCGGATAACGCATTGAGGTGGTTTCGATAATATCGTGAATAACAGCGCCCGTGGGCGATGTAACAACCGCAATTTTCTTCGGATATGACGGAAACGGGCGCTTTCTGCCAAACAGTCCCTCAGCCTCCAGCTTCTGTCTGAGCCGTTCAAGAGCAGCAGCCGCTTCTCCCTCGCCATCCTCCTCCATAGAGGTGCAGTTGAAATTATATTTTCCGTGCGGCGCATAAACGTCTACATATCCCCCGCAAACCACCTTGTCTCCCACCTGCGGATTGAAGTCAAGCTCCCTTACTCCGTCAAACATATTGCAGGAGAGGGGACATTTTTCGTCCTTCAGAGTAAAGTACAGATACTGCGAACCGGGACGTCTTCCGGGCTTTCTGGTAATTGCAGAAATCTCGCCGCGGACATATACTCCGCGCAAGTACGGATTTCCCGAAAGGGTTTCTTTAATTTCTTCGGTTATCTCCGTTACGGACCATACTTTCTCATCATTACGCATTCGCTTCAAGTTCCCTCTTGTACGAATTAAGTACTCCGTTTATAAATCCGCTGTCTGTCTTCTGAGAATACTTTTTCGCAAGCTCCACAGCTTCATTTATTGCAACGGCATTGGGCACTCTGTCGCAGTACTTCATCTCGTAAATCGCAATTTTAAGTATAACGGCGTTCACCTTTGCGATACGCGCCAGCGAACGTGTTTTGGAGTATTTTGAAATAACAGCGGAAATTTCCTCATCGTGCTCAATAACGCCCCTGACTATTTCATCGGTCTGGCTGTTCTTCGCCATATCAAAAGCCGCTTCGTTAAGCTCGTCGATTTCCTCAATTGTTGTTCCGAACTGAATCTGATACAGTTCCAGAAAAGCACCCTCGCGCACTTCGGGGCGCGTAAGCTTCATATCGCTCATTCTGTCACCTCATTGCCGTCCTTGTAGCACACACCCATAATATTTACATCAACCTTTGTAACCGTAAATCCCGTCATATTCTGAACAGCAGACTTCACGCTTCTCTGCACGCCCTCCGCAACCTTTACGGCGTTAAAGCCATCGACAATATTCACGCTCATTCTGATTGCGGCGGCTTCACCGAGAACTCTCGCGCGGACAGGACCTTTTTTCTCGTCAAGGTCAACACCCTCGATTTCACTCGCTGCGGTCTGTGCAATCTTGATGATAACGTCCTCCGAAACCCTCATACTTCCGGCGGTATGCTTATTTGAAGTTTCCATTTGTAACCTCCGATATTTTATACTGAAATAAATCATTCCCTTTTATTATAGCACATCTTTACCGAATAAACAAGTATTTTTTTAAATTTTGCGAGAAATCTGTAACAATTTTTTGCGGTCGGAATAAACTGCAATATACGAAAGCAGAAACCCGAATTGCTGCCTGAGGAAAGGGGGAAAACCAATGCGCGGTCCCAGAAGACGGTGTCCGAAATCCTGTGTAATTCTCGGAATAGCAGCGCTTGTCGGAGCCGTGATATGTATTTCTTTCTTCTCCCTGAAAGCAATGCTGTTTACAATAGCGGTTCTGCTGATTGTGCTGGGGATTTTCCTGCTGAGACTTTAAGGGAGGCTGCATTATGAAAATTGTTGTGGTTAGAAGTCCGAAAATGTTCGCGGGGCTGTTGAGAGTAATTTTCGGAATAAAGAAGTCCAAGTCAGTGTAATGCCTGAAACAGGATGCCGAAAAATCTCTTAGAGTCAGAGGACTGCGCCTCCTCAATTCTCCCCTCCCCTCTTGGCAAAGGGAAGGGGGTGGGGCTCTTTCGTAGAAAAAGTACGGTAACAGGCTGGCGAGAAAGGTGCAGATGCGAGGAAACGGCACCACTGCCAGCCTTTGTGGCTGCCGTGGTGTCGTTGACGAAGCAGATGTGCCTTTATCGACAGACTGAGCCCGATGGATTAATCCATCGGGCTATTTTCCGTATATCGTTATTTCACCTCAACAATTGTGATATTGTCGCTGGCAACCTCTACTTCCGATTGGAGAGCCGCTTTGATTTTCGCAGCGCCGACAGCGTCAAGTCCATCTGTCTTTACGATAATATTCGCGCCCTTATCGCTGAGATAGCAAAGCGCGTCCGAAAAACCCTGAGCTTTTATGAGCGTCTCGATTTTGTTCTCGCACTCGATTGTGCTGCTGAGCTCCTTTGCATTCTGCGTTACGACAGAGAGCTCATCGGTTGTCATATCGCCTCCCTGATACATTCCCGCAAGCACCTGCGCTGCTTCATCGCGGCTCTGCTGCTTTTCGAGGCGTGCCTTTGCGAAATACGCGTCGGTGCTCGTGTTGGAGACATACGCCGTATCTCCGTAATTCGCACTCGCACCTACCTCGCTGACGGGCACGCTGTTGTCTTTAGCTGCCGATTTTCCCGACAGAATGAAATTAGCCGCAACAGCCGCTCCGAGCACCACAGCAAGCGACGCAATCACAATCTGCTTCTTCCCGATAATCAAATTAAATCTTCTCATAATTATTCCCTTTCTTAAATTGATTTTTATGGTTAATATGTGATGTAAACCCGCGACACACCGATGTTCAGCGCCTTTGCCACCGCGAAAGTCACCCGCTCGCGGACAAGCGGATCCGACGCACCCGAACACACTACCGCAGCTCCTCGAACGGTCGGACGGACAGTTCCTATCTGCAGCGGCTCTTTGCCGTTCCCCGCGAGTACCACCTCCGTTTCTCCAACGTTATTTTCCGCTCCGCCGTTTTCGCTGCTCTGTGAAGAACATTCAAATCGCCTGTCCTTCTCGTAAATCGTTGTCGAAGTGGTATCAAGCGTTATCATCACCTCAATTTCCGAGGGATCGCCTACACCGTCAATCCTCGACACAAGCCGCGTTATCCGTTCTTCCAGCGTCTTTTCCAGCGCTTCGGTATCCTCTGCTTTCACCGAGTTTACGCTCGCCTCGGACTTTCCGCCGCAGGATAAAGTACTGAACAGCAAAAGCAGCATTGCAGCGAGCGCCGCGGCAATAAGGATTTTTCTCCCCTTATCGCCCAGAAGAAAATCCCTCAGCTTCTCTGTGATTTTGTTTGTAAATGTCACCCTGAAAGCCATTTTCAACCCCTTTTCCAATCCTCATAGCTGCACTTCCGAACGTCAATCCTGCAAGACGGTTTTAATTTCAACACCTCCCGCAAGCTCTCGGGAGAGGAGCTCAGCCGCCGCTTCTGCCGCCGCCTGCTCACCCTCGCCGAAAACGAGCTCAACCTGTCTAATACTTATGCTGTACAATCCCGAGATATTAACGATAATGTGGACTTCCTTCGGACAAATTTCGTGCTCATTCAGCAAGACGTATATTTTCTCGGACATATCGTCGCAGATTTTCTTTCTGAGGTTTTCGTTAACCTCTCCCGAAAACTGTACAAACCTTTCGCTTTCAAGAAGCTCGGGATTATCAAGGCTGAAATCAAACTCTGTTCGTGATATTGCCGATATTCCCGAAAGCAGGAACACTCCCGCCGCAAGAAAAGAAATCTGCTTTTTGAATTTGTTTTCGGGAACTAAAATCCTGAATACAGCTATCAATATCGCCGAAATGCAAACCGTTGACAAAAACTTCATCTTTCGCCACATCCTTTGTTCACGCCTGAGCCGTGCCTGTAATAGCAAGCATAATGAATACAGCAATAATATTCAGCAGCATAAAACACACCGCTACCGCTGTGATTATCGCCATAACCGAACCGCAGCTTTTGTAAAGTCCTGCAAGCTCTTTCTGCCCCATTACTTCGGCTGTGTATTCCGCGAGCGCCAACGCCGCGCGGTAACAGAACAGCGAAGCCAGCACGGGAAGAATAATCGCTGCCGCGGCAATCACTCCATAAGTTCCCACGCTTCCTTTAAGCATAGCAAGCCCGCCGCCAACCATATTAACCGCGTCGGAGATAGTCCCGCCGACAATCGGCACTCCCTGCGATACCACAAACTTGGCAGCCTTAATCGCTGAAGAATCCGCCGCCGAAGTCACCGCAGTCTGCACCGAAACAATGCTCATAAACACAGTCATTATCAGAGTAAGCCCCCATACCGTGAGCTTCTTGACTGCCCCGCCCAGCTTGTCCAGCCTGAGCTGAGGTTCTGCCGCTCCTGCCGCCGAAACTCCGAGTATTACCGCGCACAGCGGCGACAGCAAATTCACCGCTATCTGCGAAAACAGCTGAGTCGCCGCCAGTACCGAAGCGTTCACCGCAGACGCAGAAGTGACGTGTCCCATCGCCGCCGCAATCCCTGTGAAAGCGGGAATGAATATCGCCGTGAAATTCGCCGCTGTACCGAGTGCAGTCAACGCTTCCTCTAGAACCTCTCCCACAGCCAGCGCGGCAATTCCCGCCCCACACAGTGCTCCCACCGCCGAGAAAACTCCCTTGAGCTTCCCCTCCTCCGAAACCGACTCAGCCAGAACGCACAGCAAAGTTACTCCAAGCAGCGAGCAGAACAGCTTAAACGGTTTAAGAGCGCGGCTTTTAAGCAGCTCCCACAGCTCGGCAATCACTCCCGAAAACGACAGTCCCGCCGCTCCCGAATTCTCGGGAGTAATCCCCGAATTTTCCAACGCGCTTGCCGTTTCCGAAGGCAGCGCTTCCTCTATTCGTTCACCCTCGGAGAGAAAATACGAATCAGTGCTCTCCGCATACGCCACAAGCGGTAAAAACAGCATAACCGCAAGGGAGATTATCAGCAAAACAACCTTTTTCATTCCGCACCCTTTAGCTTAACATTCCCGTTACGAATTCCGCAAGATTTGTGAATACGGGCAGAGAGATAACCGCAATCGCTGTTCTTCCCGCAAGCTCCAGCTTTGAGCCGAGCGCGGATTCTCCAGCGTCACGAGCGCAGTCGGCACAGAGCGTTGTTATGTAGCAGATTGCAAGCGCTTTAAGCAGTATTTTCACAAGATTTCCGTCAATTCCCGCTTTATCGGCAAGCTCGTTCATAACGGCAATCGAGGGCGCAATCGCGGAAATTACCGCCGCAAGAATTACCGCACCTGCCGCAATACTTATCCCCAGAGCGCTGTCGGGCTTAATCTGCCGCACAACCGCACAGAGTATCACCGACAACACTCCAAACCCGCAAATCGTCACAAAATCCATTTCACTTCACCAAAACCAAATGTCTATAACAGTCTGCCAATAAGCCCTCAGATGCGAGGAACATGCACAACGGCTAAGCTTTGTGCCTTCCGTTGTGCATTGTGACGAAGCAGATGGGGTTTATTGGCGACTGTTCACCATTGTTACCATAGCCCGAACATATTCCGAACAGTATTGAAAAGCTCCTCCAGCGCGGGAATAATCATCATCAGCACGATAATAATACCCGCGACATTCAGCATTACAATCTGCTCGTCGTGGTCGGTTTTTTTGAGAATTAAATTCAGAATTGCCACTATTATTCCAACAGCGGCAATTTTAAAAAGCAAGTCTATTCCCATATCGTCCCCTTTTTCATTCCTTACAATATCAGAACCGCGCCCGCTGTGCCGCACAATATTCCTACGCGAACCAACGCCTTTCCCTTGCGGGAATAATCCGCTTCGGCTGTTGTTCTGAGCCTTGAAAACCGCTCTGTATACAGCTCGATAAGCCGAAGCTGTCCGTCGCCGTCCGACGTTCCGAACGATTGCCCGAACTCGGACAGCAGTCCCTTCTCCTCCGACTTGTCCGAGAGCGTATTGCAGGCGTTCTCCCACGCGCTTCGCACGTCGCAGCCGCTCGCAAGCTCCGCTCTTACCGTCTCTCCAAAAGTCCCCCTCACAGCACGAATAAGCTCGTCCAGAGTAAGCGAACGGAAGCGGATTTCAATAGCAAAATCCGTTAGCATTGAAAGGATTTCGTTAAGAAACTCCACCCGCTTTTTCAGCGAAAGACTCCGTCTTATTCCCTCGAAAGCGCAGCAAAGGAGGACAAGCGCTGCTGCCGCAATTCTCACGTCAGCTCACCGCCCTTGCGAAGCTCCGAGATTACACCGTGTTCACCAAGAATTGATATATAGTCGAAACGCCCGATAAGACCTCGCGTATTAGGTCGAGCCGCAAGCTCGTTTATGCTCCCCGTATGCACAGACGCAATCAGCTTTACTCCGCAGAACAGCGCTTCCTCCACGGCTTCCTCGTCATCAGCCAGCTCATCGCAGACAATCACCTCGGGGCTCATCGAGCGAAGCGCCAGCATTATGCCCTCCGATTTGCTGCACCCGCACAGCACGTCCGTATTCAAACCTACGTCAAGCGAGGGAGTGCCGCCTACCGAAGCCGAAATCTCGTTCCTGCTGTCGATTACGGTAACGCGATGTCGAGCCCCCAGCTTCCTCGCTAAATCACGCAGAACGGTAGTCTTTCCGCAGAGCGGCTTCCCGCCGATAAGCAGCGACTTCAGCCCGCTCGAGAACACCCTCCCGAACAGCTCGTCCGAGCAGCCTATAACCTCGTGTGCTATGCGGATATTAAGACCGGAGATATTCTTCAAAAATTCGATTTTTCCGCCGCTTTTCACCGCAGTTCCGCATATTCCCACGCGGTGTCCGCCGTCCAGCGTGATAAATCCTTCGGCGATTTCGCTCTGGAAGCTGTGTACCGAATACCGACAAATTTCGCTGAAGCATTCGTTTATATCCTCCGCGGTCAGCACCTCGGAACACACCTTAAAATCACCGAAAATGTTGACTGTAACCGCAGGTCTGCCCGCTCTCAGCCGTATTTCGGCAACGCTCGAAATTGGCTCTGTTATGCGGATTTTTCGGAGCGTTTTCATCTTTAGAACAGATGTCATTTTGAAATCCTCCCTTTTGCTTGTCCGTTTGCTAAAGAATATGAGAGAGAATTTGAAAATAGAACAAAAACGGGAGCGATTATTCACTCCCGTTTATCTCAACTATTTTTAACAATTATTGAGCGCACAGCCTCGACAAACTCCTCACCTGTTAGCCCGTTTGCATTAATTCTGAAACCCACATCGGCAACCATAAATTCCGCATACATAAAGCCTTTATTTTCACCCAGCAATATAACCTCAACTCCGTTTATCAAGGATTTTTTCATATTGTTGCTTTCGACTATACAGCAACTTGGAGGAAGTCTATCCTTGGCTACCTCAACGTTGATTATCCTAAAATCAAGCTCATTGAAATAGTACAAGCTGGTATTATCCCAATACACCTCGCCTTTACCGCCATCTTTCTTATAGATGCCATATTCACAATCCCCGAGTTTTAAATCTTCGGGCACATCGGGGCGAATTTCCGCTCCATAGTATTCCGGCATTTCATCAAGGGACATACTCACAAAATCTTCGGGTTCCAAATCAATATCCATTGAGGTAAAGCCTATGTGATTTTTATTGAAGATAAGTTTGTCTTGCATAGGGTTACTTGCTGTACTTTGACTGTTCCAATCGACAATCGGCAGTTTTGCGATAGTTCCGCTCTGCCACAAGCCAATTCCAACAGCCGCCGCTAATCCTGCCGCACAAACGGGCATTGCCACGCGGAATGCGGCTTTGCGGCGCTGCGTTTTCTGTACTTCATATTCATCTCTGCGTTTAAGCAAATCGCGTGTTACTTCTTCATAGCTCTTCATAAACGAAGCCCTCCTTTTCAAGCTCTGATTTCAAAGCATTCTTCGCCCGATAAACAAGGTTCTTGACCTGCCGTGAGTTCTTCTTCATAACCATACCTGCTTCGGTATTGGAAAGCCCCTCAAAGTAAATCAGCCACAAAATCTGCCGATACTCGGAGTGAAGCCTTTTAAGAGCCGTATGTAAGGCGATTTTCCGTTCCTCGGCTATGTAGGTTTTTTCGAGATTTTGCTCGTCGCTCAACACTTCCTCCATATCCTCAATCGGAGAATTCGCTATACGGGAATTATGACGAACATAGTCAATCGCAACATTCCGCCCGATAGTGTAAAGCCACGTTCTGAACGAGTATTTCTCGTGAAATTTCGGCAGATTCTCTTGCAATAATGACGTTCACCAAGAACGCAACCCGAAGTCTCCACG
>JBJESC010000220.1:0-2975 GCA_051882615.1 Oscillospiraceae bacterium | reverse complement strand
CTGCTGCCGTCTGACGCGTTTATTCCGTCATCAACTGCTTTAAGGTCAATCTTACCGCCGCTGATTTCGATACATTTGCCCTCAAGTCCTTCGTATGACTTGGAAATTGTGATAGTTCCGTTCTTGATTATCAGGCTCTCGTCCGCGTGAATACCGTCATCACAAGAGGAGAGCGCAAATGTTCCGTTCTCAATCGTAACAGACGCGTTTGAATGGATACTGTCATCAGCGGAGAGAATATCGAATTCACCGCCCGAAATCAAGATGTTTCCTCCTGCCTTTAATCCCTTGCAGCTGATGTCATCAGTGCTCGTGCTTGTCTGACTTGACGTGCTCTGCCCGTTAGTAGCGGTAAAAAATCCGCCGCGTTTATCCCAATCGTCAAAGCCTCGCTCAGAGGCTTTTATCTCAGCGTCCGCTTCATCACCGCCCGCTTTAATCTTGACATCTCCGCCCGAAATTGTAAGCAGCGTTTCAGCCTGAATACCGTCCTTTTCGCTTTCAATATTCAAAGAGCCGTCTGTTACGGTAACGTATCCGTATCCCTCGTCCGTGCTGTTTGTGGACTTTATACCGTCTCCGCCCGATACAATCGAAATCTCACCGCCGTATACAACCGCGTAATCCTTGCCCGTTATCGCGTCTGCTGCCGAGGTAATTGAAAGCTTTCCGCCGCCGATTGTCAAGCCGTCCTTACACTTAATCGCGTCCTTATACTGTCCGTTTACTGCAAGCTCTCCGCTTCCGGTAATCACCGTATCACTACGCGAGAAAACTGCCGCGTCGGGCTCGTCTTCGTTCGCTGCAAAGGTGTAATTATTCGTATCGGAAATAGTGTTCTTCGTGCCGCCAACAACACACAAGGTAAGCTGCTTTGCCTTTTCGCAGTCTATCACAGAGCCGTTCTTTGATGTCAGCTCAACGCCGTTAAGGAGCAGCTTAACATCGGATTTCTCGGCATTTATCAGCACCTTGACATCAGAGCTCTTTCCCGAAAGCGAATACACGCCCGCCGAAGAGATTGTGACGGTATTTCCGTCCACCGCAGCGCCCGTTCCCTCAACTTTTATCTCCGTATCCGAAAACGCAACGCTGCAGGTTACCTGCTCCAACATTTCGGCTTCTTCCGGAGGCGTTATTCCGTCAACCGAAACCTGCTCCGTTCCCGAGCTCGTCCAAAGCTCATTGGAACTGCCCGACTGAGAGGTATTGTCATTTGTGCAGCCCGAAAGACTAAAAGCCATTGCGCACATTGCTGCAAGTGTTCTGAATGTCATTTTCATATTATCTTGCTCCTTTCAAAAATGAAACGGCAAACCAATATTACATTTCCTCGTGATTATCAGTAAGTATAGCACACGAAACGGTGAGATTTCCGTTTATTACGCGGATTTTGTCGAGGAACTCCTTTTCCTTATCCGCGTCCTTGAGTACGATTTCATAGCGCAGCTCGTAGAGAGTACCCATGCTGACCGTCTTGGACATAATCAGTCTTGAGCGGCTTACATACTCTGCGAACACTTCCTTGAAACAAACCGAATAGTCCATATCCTCGGGAATAAGAACTCTCAGAAGCTTAGCGGTTCTCGCAATTCCGAATACCGGAGTAAATCCCAGAACTGCAAGAATTACTCCCGCAATCAGAGTAATCAGCACCGCAAATCCGATAAATCCCATGCCGGTTGCAAGTCCCACGCCCATCGCTAAGAATATGTAGCACAGCTCCCGTGATGTACCCGGTGCGGAACGAAATCTTACCAGATTGAACGCACCCATTACCGCAATTCCCGCGCCGATTGAGCCGTTTACCAGCATAATAACCGCCTGAACGAGAATAGGAAGAACTACAAGCGTCACCATCAGATTTTTTGAAGCTCTCGGGTTATTCAATCTGTAAAGCATTGAAGCAAAAAATCCCAGAATTGCCGATGAAAGCGTACAAATAAGCGCACTCATCGCAGTAAGACCGGTTGTCTCATTGATAATACTTGAAAACATTTCTTTACCATCCTTGATGTCTTTTTTAGGTGTTTGCCTGTGACAGGCTCAAATTTACGGAATTCTTTTTCAATCCGCTTTGGTAGATTGAACCGTACTTTGAAAATGAACCGTGATAGATTTTATTCTCCGAAAGAATATCCACCATCCACCGCGGGATTGAGCCCGCCGACTTGACTTCCATTATCCTGAACGGAGCGCTCAAAAGCTTCTCGCCATAATCGCCGCGGCGCAAGTCCAGCTCGTCTTTCCGAAAACGGATATTTCCGTCAAAGGTGACGCGAAACTCCTTGTCATCATTTCCGTATAACGCCTCTCTGTCATAGCAGATTACTACCCGCGGAACAAGGGACATACGTTTTTTCAGATAATCAATCTCTTGGAAAACCTGTCCCTGCTCTTTCGGGAGAACTCCGTTGACAGAGTAATCATACAGCTCGCCGTAAGTCATTGCCAAACGCCGCTTGTATGTAATTCCGCGATACTTCTTCTTTATCTCAAGGAAAGCAGTGGTGTCGTCCTCCGCAGAGTGTCCGTAGGCTCTGAGCCTCAGTTTTTGTTTAAAAACGGGTTTTCCGAGAGAATATCGGATAAGGTCGTCGTTCACGCTGTCGAAATATATATTGAGAATTGTATGAAGTCCGTACTTATCTTCCGTCATATACGATGAGATACACTCACGAATGATATTGTACTGCTCCTCATTCAGCAAAAATTTCATTTCACGGCGCTTGAATGTATTGGCATACGCCATTCCCTCACCCTCCTTGCATCAAAGCCATCAAGAATGTTTGTTTGCTTTGATGAGTTTATTATACTTACTGATTGTGATAAATAAATGATAAAACTAAAAACATTTTCTGTAAATTTGTGGTATATGTATTATCACATTGTCATCATTCGGATTACTGCTTGTCCGAAAGCATTTCCTCCGCAGCTGCAAGCGAGCCCTCTCCCGTGCCGCTTCCGTCAATAAT
>JBJESC010000219.1:0-12350 GCA_051882615.1 Oscillospiraceae bacterium | reverse complement strand
AAGAACGATGCTGTCTGAGCCGTATCCGAACTTATCATCAGAATAATCATCGGCATAACCCTTACCCGTATGACCTTCAAGGTCGGCTGTTATTACAATACCGATATTGCAGTTGATTTTATCGGCTGTTTTCTGCATTATAGCCTTGAGTTCCTGCTCCTCATAGCTTGTGAGACAGTCATCAAGATCGTCAAGCGAAATTTCGCAGTAAGAAGAAGCCTGCGCCTTAACGGGAAAGAAAATAAACAGAGAAAATACCACAGCCATTGACACAACAGCCGCAATAATCCTCTTAACCTCTGATTTATCCCATAATACCACCGCAAGCACCTCCCAAGAGTAAACATACCAGCCACTGTCCCAGCAGCACAGCCGAACCGAAAAGGAACGCTTTCAGCTTGCTTACGGGCAGTTCTCCGAACATCGCTCCCGTCTGACCGTTCATTACAAACGCATAGTCCTTTCCCTTGTATGTATAGTTAAGGAACCACACGGGAAGCAGCGCGTAGACATACTGCTGATTAAGGTATCTAACATTCGTCTGAACGCCTTCAAGAGCATTATAGTTTCCTGCGGCTGTTTTTCTTATTTCTTCCTCAGCCGCTTTTACAATACGCTCGTCAATGCGAACGGCAGCGTCGGTTTTCGGAACGTCGTATTTCTCTGCCTTGCAGCCCGAAAGATAACTCATTGAAAACGGTTTAAGCCCCGAATAGGTAAACGGCTCAATACTCTCCATAAGCTGGTCGTCAATACGCCTTGAGCCATCGCACGGAACGCGGACGAACGCCATTTCCACATCGCGCTCAACGTTGAACACCTTGGTATGGGTATATCGTCTGTCGCCGCTTCTCCAGGTTCTGATAATCTTGCCTATCGCGGTCATATTGACGTCGCACAAGCCGCTCTTAAGCCAATACGGAACATACAGAGCGTCAATGTTGTTGATAGTCGCCTGAGTATTGAAGTCCTTGGGAAGCAGGAACTTGCCTTTCATATATTTTTTGAAGTTTTCCTCTGCCTGTTCGCGGGTAGTATAGAACGGGATAATCATATCGGGCTTGTACTCTCCCGAAAGCCGTCCCGAAAGGATAACGGGCGTATGGCAGAAGTGGCAGCGTGTGGAGGCTGTCAGCGAATCGCAGATAACGCCCGCTCCGCAGTTGGGGCAGGTGTAAAGCGCGCTCTGTCCCGAAAACTCCTCGTCCTGTTTCTGCTCTTCGGTAAGCTCGGGCTCGTCGTTGTCAAGGCTCATCTGCTCATTTTGCGCGAAGATATTCTTGATTTCCTCATCGGTGAATATGCTGTCGCAATAGAAGCAGCGGAATTTTCCCGAGGCGTTGTCGTATTCCAGCGCCGCATTACAGTTCGGACACTGATATGTGACTGTCTGAATATTATCCATCTGAACTCCTTAATTCGTTAGTTAACTTTTATCTCAGCAAAAACCTTGCCAATACTGTCGTTGATAACAAGCTCGGCGTCTTTATCCGCTGATATTTCGCTTTTGTTGATTACTACAAGGTGCTTTCCTCTGAAATACCGCACCAGCCCCGCCGCAGGATATACCGCAAGCGACGTTCCCCCGATAATCAGGGTGTCTGCCCGCGAGATTTCATTAACCGCGTTTTCAATATCCTCGTCCTTCAGACTTTCCTCGTAAAGCACCACATCGGGCTTTATCTTTCCGCCACACTCGCAGATGGGAATCCCCTCGCAGCCTGTTACCGCCGAGAGCGGGTAGAACTTCCCGCACTTCGTACAGTAGTTGCGGTGAACGCTGCCGTGAAGCTCGATTACGTTCTTGCTCCCCGCCGCCTGATGAAGTCCGTCAATGTTCTGCGTGATTACCGCGGACAGCTTACCCGCCGCCTCCAGCTCCGCGAGCTTCAGATGTGCGGCATTGGGCTTCGCGTCGGGAAAAATCATTCTGTCCTTGTAGAAGCGATAGAATTCTTCCGTATTATGTACATAAAACGAGTGCGACACTATCTGCTCGGGCGGGTACTTGTATTTCTGAGAATACAGCCCGTCCGCGCTTCGGAAATCGGGAATTCCGCTCTCTGTGGAAACTCCCGCTCCTCCGAAAAACACTATTCGCTTACTGTCGTCAATAATCTCCTGAAAAGTCATCTTATCACTCCCTATTCCACAATTCGTCCGTCCGAAATACGCACAAGGCGCTGCGCTTTCTTCGCGGTATCCTCGTTGTGCGTTATCATAATGATTGTCTTTCCGTTTTTATTCAGCTCGCTCAGTATCTCGAGAATTTCCTCGCCCGAGCGGCTGTCAAGGTTTCCGCAAGGCTCGTCTGCGAGTATTATCCGAGGGTCAGCCGCAATCGCGCGGGCAATCGCCACCCGCTGCTGCTGTCCTCCCGAAAGCTCGGAGGGACGGTGGAGCGCACGGTCGGACAGTCTAACGCTTTCCAGCGCGGACAGCGCAATCTCGGTACGCTTTGCCTTGGAGACATGCCTGTACATCAGCGGAAGCTCAACGTTTTCAAGCGCCGTCAATCCCGACACAAGGTTGAAGCTCTGGAAAATAAAGCCTATCTTCGCACTCCTGATGCCCGACAGCGAATTATCGGACAGAGCGGAAATATTCTCACCGTCAAGAAAATAATCTCCCATTGAGGGGACATCAAGGCAGCCGAGAATATTCATCAGCGTAGACTTCCCTGAACCCGATGTACCGACAACGGTTACATACTCGCCGTCCGCAACGTCCAGCGATACGCCGTCCAGAGCACGGACAGTCTGTCCGCCTACCTCATAGTATTTCTTCAGATTATTAGCCCGAATTGACATAGCAGCACACTCCCACAAAAATATCTCTCCATATTTTAGGAAAGTATGCGGCTTATTATTCGTGCCTACCGTCAATTATTTCAACAATATCTGTTCTCTCGGGAAATTCTGCGAGAAGCCGTGCGCGGCATTTTGCCAGAAAGTCCTCTTGAAGCTCCCGATTATCTCGCATCGCCTGCTTCGCGCCCCACAAGTGCGTGAAATCGTCCTGCGGGAAGAAGAGCCTATCCTTATCAAGCAGCGTTTTCACGGGAGTATCCGTATAGTCCGCGCACATAGCGACAAGCCTCTGCTCCGCAAAAACCATATATTTCAGGTAATCATCGCAATCCACGGCAGACTTCATAAACGAAATCGCCTGAGACGTGTAAAACTCCTTGAAATCGTTGTCGGGAACGTACAAAAACGCCGTGTTAAGCGGCAGAACCTCCTCGCTGAATTCGGGAATTATATGCCCATGCGTTCGGAAAAACGACAGCGGGGGGTAAATATCGTCCGAGATATTCTCCCGATGCGCCGCAACAACGCAGTTTTCGTTCTCTCCCGTGAAATCCAGCTTCTTCCACACGATAAAGTCGGTATCCACCATTGCCACGGGAGTGCTGACCTCACGGAGCGCGAGCAGTTTCCCTCCCGCCCAGAACATCTTCGGGTTAATCCCCTCAAGGTCGTCGGCAACGCAGACCTTGATTTCGTCCCATAAACCGCAAAGCCCGATTTTATCATAATATTCCGCAAAAGCATTGTCGCAGCAAAGCGTGATTTTCCCGTTCAGTCTGCGCCACATCAGCGCCGAGAGCGCGGTGCAGTACAAATCGAAGCTCTCGACCTTCGGAGTATCCTTGCCCTTGGCGCGGGCAGGTGCAAACGAAGCAATGTGAATTGCATTCATCGGTTTGTTATCTTCCCTTTACTATTCTGAAAAATACCGTCAAGCCAACCGCAATAAGCCCGATTATCGTCATTACAATTCCGGCAATAAGCTTGCCGTTCTCGCTTCCCTCGCTGAATCTTTGGATATAGAAAGCCTTCATATTCCTTGTGGTGCTGTACTCCATATCCTCTATGTATTCTTCAAAATAGTCCAGAGCCTCGCCTTTCAGTTTCTTGACCTTTCCCGTTATCTGAAGCTCCGTCCATACCTTGGGAGTAATATCCCTCAGGTAGTAATCATCGGTTTCCTTTGACATTTTGGAAGCAATGCCCTTATCGGTGGAGCTGCCGACAGAAAGCGCAATAAACACAGGCTCGTCTTCCTCAAAAGTCGATTCAAGCGGCATTGCATAGTAGGAATAATTCACTCCGTCGCCTGTTTCATAAGCGAACTCGTCCCAAATCTCATAAATCGTGCCCGATACAATCATTCCGTCCTTCAGCTCCTCGGGAGCGACCTCGGAAATGTCCACTCTGGGTTTACTAAGGTTTACTTTATCCTTAATTCCGCTCACCATAAACACAATTCCCGTAATCAAGAGAACCGCCATTGCAATCAAAACTCTGAGAAATCTCATTTTCTAACCTCCATAATTACCATAAAACCAAATTACCAATGCTTTTCCCGATATATCTTCACGCCAAGAATAACCGAGGGGATAACGCCGCCGACAAACAGCACCGCACCCAAAATAACACAAATCCACGCCGAGCCTAATTCATTCCGCTCGTAAACCGTCCACGGAAGAATTCGATTGTAATAGTATTGCGGCAGCGGATTTCTCAAAAAACCGTCCACTCCAACCAAATAAGGGGAACCCGAGAGTACATCATATATTGTATTTTTCATACCCGGCGTCATCTCGCAGGCTACGCCTTTAAGCCTGTACCCGTCACCTGTTTCCATTTGAGGAGAATTTCTCTTTATTCTTTCAAACTCCTCTATATTCTTCTCCCCCGAGATACAAACGGCGTAGTACTTTATATCCTTCCTTTCCTTTTCATATCGTAAGGGAACAAGATAGAAACGGCGCTTAACCGGTTCTCCGACCGGAATACCAAGTATCTCCGACTGAATGGTATCCTCGCCGAGCTGCCGAATCTGCTGATAAACAACGCCCTCGACAGTCTGACCGTTCCGCAGTGTTTCGGAGCCAACCATATCCAATGATAAAGGGCGGGAATTTGCTACCTCAAGCTCACGAAAGCCATACACAACAAAAAATCCGCCCGCATAAATCATCAATGCCAACAAAACAAAAGCAACAATTCTTTTCATAATTAAATAATGTGAATTCCGTAGCCGAAACGGTCAAGAGGACAAATCATCAAGGTCTTGAACATAATAAAATCATACTCGTCAATTCCAAGCGATTTCCATTTGTCAAACGAACCCCATTCGCCCTGCAAATCCGCAAGCTTCACCTTGCCGTTACCCCAAAGCGAAAGAAAGCTCGACGGCAAAAAGCTTGAAGCAGAGAAACTCGTCGATACGAACGAACCGCTTGAATAACCGCGCAGAAACTCCCACAGCCACTCCCACTCGTGCTCCGAAAAGCTCGTGGAAAAGAAGCTCGTAACCGAAAACGAACCGCCCTTCAGCCCTCTGAGGTAAGCAAGAAACGAAGCGAACTCCGAAAACGAAGTCACTCCCCGACTCCCGAACTCGTAGGAGGAGAAAGACGACAAGTTTGTAAATCGGAACGAATTCGGCATTCTGAAAGAACTCTCCGCCCCGAGCGGAACTCTTTCGTCCGCTATATTATTATCACAGGCTCCGTTAAGTGGCTTGGAAGCAAGCGGAGTCCCGTTAAAAATTCGGGCAATCTCCTCATTCAGGCACTTGTCGTTACGGTCAAGCGCGGAGAGCTTTTCGGCATATTCCTCTCCGCCGTGTTCATAAAGCCATTCAACAAGACTTCCCGCAAGGAAATATCCGCGCAGCGACGCAACATCAAGATTATCCGGAATCTGAGCCGCAGTATTAATTTTTTTCCTGTTCAGCCACAGCGAACAATCCACAGTCCAAATTCCCCCTTCCCATTTCTTTTCTGCAAGAGCAAAACTTACTACTGTAATTATACCACAAAAGCTCTCAGGTTTCAAGATATTTTCATAAAAAATATGGTGAAATTTGAAAAATGCTGTTAACACTACTTGACATATTTGTGCAGATGTGATAAAATATAGGTAGAAAAAGGGAAGTTCGGTCGTTGAACAACGACTGTGCAAAATCTCACGACGATTTAGGAGGAACCGTTATGGCAGACAAGGATAAGCTCGAATACTATCAGGACAAGAAGGGCGAATGGCGTTGGCGCAGAAAGGCAAGCAACGGCAAGATTGTCGGTGCATCAAGCGAGGGCTATTCAGACAAGAAGGCTTGCGAAGAAAATGCCAACAGAAAGAACGACAAGGACAAATGGGAGTTCTATACCGACAAGCGCGGTGAATATCGCTGGCGCAGAAAGGCTTCTAACGGCAATATCGTCGGAGCTGCAACCGAGGGCTACAAGGATAAGAAGGCTTGCGAAGAAAACGCCCGCCGCAACGGCTGGAACGGCTGATTGCGAATTGCTAACCTGTAAAAATGATTTCCCCCGATTGAAAGATCGGGGGTTAAGCAAGTTTGGAAGGAGGAGGATGAGTAATGAATAGCAAACATAACACGAAGCTGCTGACGGCAGTTTTCTGTATTCTGATTGCTGTAATGCTGGTTCCTTCCTTGATTGTCTTTACCAGATTAACAGACAATCACCTTAAATCCTATATTACTCAGACTCTTGATGAAATTTCCGCTCATAACGCTACCTCTATAAATGATAAAATTGACAGCGACCTCATTCTGATTGATGAGGTTGCCGAACGGTTCTCAATTTCAAATGAAAGTTATACCAAGCTCTGTGAGAGACTCGTGCTCACCTCCGGTCAGCACGGCTTCAAGAGAATGGGTATTGTCGATAAGTCGGGCACAGTATATTCAACCGACGGGGCAAAGCTTGACATCTACGACAACACGCATATTCAGCAAGCCTTCGCAGGCAAGACCGTGGTTTCGGACGTATTACCCGACGATGCGGACGGGAAGCAGATTTTCGTTTATACAGCGCCTATTTACGACGATATGGGCACAGCTGTTATAGGCGTCTTGTATGCAACCTGTGATACGCAAAGCTTCAGGGTACATCTTTCGGAAAGTGCTTTCGATGGGCAAGGTTATTCTTACATAGTCAAGAGCGACGGCTCTACGGTTACCGATTCCGCGCACCCGTCCTCGTTCAAGAATTTACAGAATATCTTCGACTCAATGCTTGCCGGCGGAAACAACCAAAAGGCTGTGGATAAAATGCGCGACGATATGGCAGAGGGAAACAAGGGTACTGTAACATACACAAATAACGGAATTAAAAAATATATGGCATACGAGTCGCTCGGAATTAACGACTGGTATATTCTGAGCGTTGTTCCCGCTGACGTAATGGAAGCCAGCAGGAACAATATAATGGCGCTCGTTTTAATCATCACGGCGATTATTCTTCTGGCGACAATTCTTCTGACTGTTGCGCTTATCAAAACCGATAAGTCCAAAAGAATAGAGCTCGACCGAATTATGTATGTTGACCGACTTACAGGCGGAATTACCTTTGAGAAATTCTGTATTGACGCTCCGAGACTTATAGAGAAAAGCCCCGAAATGTCGGCATTGGTAATGGCAGACCTTGAGAACTTTAAGCTCATAAACAGCCTCTACGGACACGCCGAGGGCGATAAAACCATTATTCACACTTACAGCGTTTTCCGTAACGCTATCGGCGAAAACGGCCTGCTTGCGCGTCGTGTTGCCGACAGGTTCTATGCTCTGGTGTTCTTCAAGGACGAGGCTGAACTGAACAACAGGCTTATGAGCTTCATCACCAAGCTGAAAACCTCCTGGAACAACACCAATGCAGAATTCAACCTCAACCCTGCTATCGGCGTTTGTATTGTCAACCGCTCGGAAGACATCGAGACTTTGTGCAACAACGCCACCATTGCCCACGACGGAATAAATAAGGACAGCGGACGGATTGCATTCTACGACGATGTACAGCGCGATAAAATGAAGAATAACAAGGCGCTTGAGGATAAGATGGAATACGCGCACAGACATAATGAGTTCGTTCCGTTCCTCCAGCCGAAATACAATGCCAAGACGGGAAGAATATGCGGCGCCGAAGCGCTTGTCAGATGGAGAAATCCCGACGGAAGCATTACCTATCCCGACCGCTTTATCCCGCTTGCGGAACATAACGGCTTCATCAGAGTTCTGGACCGCGATATGTTTGAAGCGGTGTGTAGGCTTCAAAGGAAGATTATTGATAGCCGACTGCCTGTTGTTCCGATTTCGGTAAATGTATCAAGACAGCTTATGTACGAGTCAGGTTTTGCCGACGATTATGTTGAAATTCTCAACAGATACGGCCTTTCGCCGAACACGATAGAGCTTGAAATTACCGAGAGCGTTTTATTCGACGATTTCGATGGATTCAGAGAAATAATCAACTCTCTGCGTCAGAATGGCTTCAAAATTCTCATGGACGACTTCGGTACGGGATATTCCTCCCTTATGATGTTAAGCTCGGTGCCTATTGACAACCTCAAGCTTGACAAGTCCTTTATCGACCGTTTTGAGGACGATAAAGGCCGCAAGATTATCAACTGCGTAATTGAACTGGCAAGGTCGCTTGATTTGCCGATTACCGCCGAGGGCGTAGAAACAAAGGAACAATGCGATTTCCTCAGCGAGCGAGGCTGCAACATCATTCAAGGATACTATTTCTCAAAGCCTGTTCCCCAAGAGAAATTTCTTGAGATGCTTAAGGAAGATAAAGAGGTCGATGATGTTACAATTCCTATTCCGATAATTCAGTCATAAAATAACCCCCGCAGAGCGTTCTGCGGGGGGCTTATTATAAGTAGAAAATCATCTCAGGAGTTGCTTACCTCGATAAATTTCTCCAGCGTTTCGTAAGCCTTACCCGAATCAATGAGTTCTGCGGCAAGCTTAATACCGTCCGCCATAGAAGGAGCTTTTCCCGCGATATAGAGCGAAGCGCCTGCGTTCATAAGTACAGCGTTGCGCTTATGTCCCTGCTCGCCCTTGAGAATTCTGCGGGTAATCTCCGCGTTCTCCGCGGGGTCGCCGCCCACGAGGTCAGACTTCAAGCAGCGCTCAAAACCGAAATCCTCGGGAGTAATTGTGTAAGATTTAAACCAACCGTCCTTGAACTCGCAAACCGCAGTAGGAGCAGAGAGCGAGATCTCGTCCAGCTTATCGCGTCCGTATACGACCATACCGCGCTTTACGCCGAGGTTAATGAGAACCTGAGCCAACGGCTCAACCAGGTATTCGTCATAGACGCCGAGAAGCTGCATTTTCGGTGATGCAGGGTTGGTGAGCGGTCCAAGAATGTTGAACACCGTTCTGAAGCCAAGCTCTCTGCGGATAGCTCCGACATACTTCATAGACATATGGTATTTCTGCGCGAAGAAGAAGCACATTCCAACCTTGTCCAGCAGCTCCGCGCACTTTTCGGGCGGCTGGTCAATATTCACTCCCAGAGCCTCCAGACAGTCCGCAGTACCGCACTTTGAAGACGCTGCGCGATTGCCGTGCTTTGCAACCTTAACTCCGCCTGCCGCCGCTACGAGTGCGGAAGTAGTGGAAATATTAAAGCTCTGCGCATTATCTCCGCCTGTGCCGACAATCTCGAAAACATCGAAATCGGTATTCACCTTGGTTGCGTGAGCACGCATTGCCGCAGCGCAGCCCGCGATTTCATCGGTGGTCTCAGCCTTTGCGCTCTTCGTGGAGAGCGAGGCAAGGAACGCTGCGTTCTGAGTAGGCGTAGACTCGCCGTTCATAATCTCGTTCATTACGGTGTAAGCCTCGTCATACGTCAGGTCCTGTTTGTTTACTACTTTTTCAATTGCCTCTTTAATCATTGAATACACTTCCTTTTATTCTGCTCTGAGCTTTTGCTCAGAGATATTTTACAAGCTCGTCAATACACTCCGCATAGTGCTCGCCGCAAAGTCCGAAATCCATCTCCTTATAGTTCCATGCGCAGCGGGCGATATTATGCTTTTCAAGAGCGGCGTTAATATCCTTGAACCAGTTCACAGTGCTCTTAAGTTCGATTCTGTCAATAACACCGTATTCGCCGCAGTAGAGCGGAACATCGAACTTCTCGGCAACCCTTATCGCTCTCGCAAACAGCCCCTCAAAGTAGGAGCTATTGAGATATTCCGCATCGCAGAAGAAATCGTTTCCGAACTTATCGCCCAAAATTTCGTTGGACTTCTGAACATAATCGGATACCTTTCCGGGATAGTCGATTTGAAAATCGCTCGGCATATTCTCTACCCAATACGCTCTCTGGTGAGTGAAAAGCAGCGGGCTGTAGCAATGGAATGTGAACACGATATTGTCGTCAGCGGGCTTTTCAAGCAGTTCAAGCCCCTCAATGCTGCTGTGATGAATGCCGCCTATTATAATTCTGACGTCCTTGCTGATAGCGCGGATAGCCTTAATCGTGCGCGCGGAAATCTCGTTCCAGATTGCGGCAAATCTGTCCTCGGTAACCTCGTTGAGCAGCTCAAACGCTACGAAAGAGTGATACTTCGCGTATCTGTGGGAAAACTCCTCCCAAAGGCTCACAAAATAATCCTGCAGCTTCTTGTCAAAGAAGAACTGACAATACTCCTTATCGTCAAAGATAAAGCCGGGAGCCTTGTGCAGGTCGAGTACCATTTTCATACCGCGCTTTTCGCACCACGCGATAACGTTGTCTATGTACTTGAATCCGCTCTCAATAAAGCTTCCGTCCTCTTTCATAACAACATTGTAATCAACGGGAACGCGGACGTGGTCGCAACCCCAAGACTTGATTACGTCCATATCGCGTTCGGTGATAAAGGTGCTGTAATGCTCATCATTGTAGTGGTCGCGGCACTGAGAGAGCCAGCCGCCAAGATTAACACCTTTTTTGTAGCCTTCAAACAACCTCATACTAATCCTCCATAAGCAATTGTTTTTTCTGTTATCATTCTAACACATCTTTTTCTAAATTACAATATATTTCAAAAAAAATATTGACAAAAGTTCAATTGTATACTATAATTTACTTGGTGTTATTTTGTAGATGAAGGAGATACCGAAATGAAACTTTTTATTGATACAGCCAATGTAGCTGACATCAGACGTGCCAACGATATGGGTATTATCTGCGGTGTAACCACAAACCCCTCGCTCATTGCGAAAGAGGGGCGTGACTTTAAGGAGGTTGTTACCGAAATCGCCTCTATCGTTGACGGTCCCATTTCAGCGGAGGTAATCTCCCTCGAAGCAGATAAGATGGTTGAAGAGGCAAAGCCCCTTGCCGCTATCCACAAGAACATCATCATCAAGCTGCCCATGTGCGAAGAAGGTCTGAAGGCGTGCAAGCGACTCACGGCTCTGGGCATTAAAACAAACGTTACTCTCGTATTTTCCGCTGCTCAAGCGCTTCTCGCCGCAAGAGCCGGTGCTACATACGTAAGCCCGTTCCTCGGCAGACTTGACGACATCGGTATGGAGGGTATGAACCTCATCGGAGAAATCGTTGAGATGTTCGACGCTTCCAATATCCAAACCGAGGTAATCGCCGCTTCTATCCGCAACCCCATTCATGTTACTGCTGCTGCAAGAATGGGCTGCGACATTGCTACCGTTCCGATGAATGTTCTTCTTCAGATGCTTAAGCACCCGCTTACCGACAACGGTATTGAGCGCTTCCTCAAGGATTGGGAAGGCTTCGCTGCTAAGGTTTAAAAAGGACGGTGAACACAATGGCAATGCTTTCTCCATCTATACTTTCTGCGGATTTTTCAATTCTTGGCGAACAAACTAAAATTCTCGAGGACGCAGGGACGGATATGCTGCATATTGACGTTATGGACGGTATGTTTGTACCCAACATCTCGATGGGCTTCCCCGTTTATAGTTCGCTTCGTCCGCGCACCAGGCTTCCGTTTGACGTGCACCTTATGATTGAAAAGCCTGAAAACCATGTAGCAACAGCGGCAAAGTCCGGTGCGGATATTATCACCGTTCACGCTGAGGCTTGTACTCACCTGCACCGAATGATTGCAAACATTCACGAGCTCGGGTGCAAGGCAGGTGTGGCGCTCAACCCCGCTACCCCGCTGAACGTGCTGGAATATGTCATTGACGACCTCGACCTCATTCTGATTATGACGGTAAACCCCGGCTTCGGGGGACAAAAGTTCATAGAATCTATGCTCCCCAAAATCCGAAAGTGCCGCGAAATGGCGGACAAGTCCACAGCAAAGCCGCTAATTGAGCTTGACGGTGGAGTAACGCTCGATAACGCAAAAGCGTGTCTTGACGCGGGGGCAGATATTCTTGTATCCGGCTCGTCCGTATTCAAGGGAGACATCGCAGAGAACGTCAAAAAGTTCAAGACAATAATGCAATAATTGCTATAATAAAAATCATCCCCGCAGAAACGTGAAGTGCCCCCTGTCAAGTAGACAGATGAAAAAATAAAAGATTTTTTAAAATTT
>JBJESC010000218.1:0-3027 GCA_051882615.1 Oscillospiraceae bacterium | reverse complement strand
CAATGAAATAATCGCCTTCTCCGTCCAGTACAACGTGATCTTTGTCCGTCAGAGGAATGTTCTCCCCGTTCAGCGTGACCGAGGTCAATTCATATCCATAGGGCGGCTGATAGATCCCAAGCCGGTTTGTCGGCTTGGTGAACACATTGAACGAGAAAAAGCGCTTCTCCAAATTTCCGTCGCTGTCAAAGCAGGAAAACTCCATTGTGTACGCGCCGTCTTCGGTGACAAACCCGCTTGACGGCATTGAATAAAGATTACCGTCTCTTGTTACAGTACAAATCACCCCGTCCGGTATAGACAGCTTGGGAGTATAATTGACCGTTTCTCCGTCAAGAACATTCGTGATAAACTCTGAACCGTTTAAAAAGCTATCCCGGAAATTATCCCCGTCAATGTTTTCAAGCTCAAATCTTCCCGAGAATACTTGTTTTTCGGGAGCGGCGGATTGTTCGCCAATAACTGCACTGAAACGCGCCTGAACAGAACCGCTGCCGTTTCGCAGTGCATGCGAGACCGTGACCTCATAAGCGCCGTCTTCCGTGAGGAAATACTCGTCTGCTTGCTCAAGAAAGCCGCTGTCGCTGTTTACGAGAATTGAAACATCGTCATATTCGCTTCCCACAAGCAGAACCGATACGGGATTTTCGGCGTCGGTCAGAGGTTCGGACGCATAAAACTGCGCGCCGTCGGGAAATGTGTACCGATACATCATCGCTTCGTCGTCATAAGTGCGCTCAACGAGAGACAGATCGCTTGAAAAGCTAGGCTTCTCCTCCGGAGCTGATTCAGAGGTTTCTGCAAAACACTGTATATTCAGCGAAAAGGCTGCCAGAACCAGAATACCCAGCGCTGAAAAAGCTCTTTTAAAGCTCATGAGAAACCTCTTTTTGACGCTCCAACTCACGCGGTTTTTGCGTGAGCTTCTGCGGCGGTTCCATATTTTCTTCGCGCAGCAGCTCCTGGAAACTTGTTTTTATGCGGTATGTCCCTTCGGGACGCTCACGCTCGACAGGCTTACTTTCGGGAGCTTTTTTCACTGCTCTGGGCTTGCTGAGAGCTTCATCATACTGTTCTTTCTCAGGCTCATTGCGATAAGCGGTCTTTTCTTCGGGAGCTGCTTCGAACTCCTGCTCATCAGTAAAATCGTACTCGGGCACGGTCTTTTTGAGATTTTTGTCCGCAGTATGTTCCGCTTCCCCCGAAACAGGCTGCAAACCTGCTTTTATGCGCGCTTTTTCTTCGCGCAGTTGGGAAAGTTCCTTTTCCCATTGCGCTTTATGCTTCGGGTCGTCAAAATATCCCATATCACTTATCTCCTGTAATCATTTCTCCAACAACGCCGTTTACTGCGCCGAACAGAGCCGTATTGCTGTTTAACACCAGAACACTGTAACGTTCAGAATCGATATCCGCCGGAATACAGCACCTCAGCTCCTTGTTTCCCGAGATCAGTTCCAGTGCCTCGTCTTCGTAGCAGACATAGGCGTTGATATCTCCAGATCCCAGCAGACCCGCTGCGGTTTCTGCATTATCGCATATCAGATTTCCGTCTGCAACGGTATTGCTGAGCGAGCGCAGGATCCTGTCCGAAAGCTCCGCCGACGCGCCTGCGATCTTTCCTGTAAGTTCGTACTGGCTAGTAATGGTAAGATCACCGCCGCAGACAATGTAGATCTTGTTTTCCGCGATCGGCAGCGTCATCCGATAGTCCAGACCGGGGTCGTTGGATTGGCTGAAACTTCCGATAGCAATGTCTGCACTGCCATTGGAGAGCATATCCAGCGCGGTATTTCTGTCCGTTCTGATCATCTCCAGCGGCACATCCAGCCCGTTTGCAATGTATTCGGCGATCTCCTGTGAGTTTTCCAGTTCAGAAGTGACTGCCGCGCGAAGTTTCCCGCTGTCAAGCAGCGGCTTTTCCTGCGCCTTGCAGCCGCTCAGAAGCAGTACCGCCGCGAAAAATATCAGTGCTAGTCTTTTCATAATTATTCGGTAAACAGTTCCTGCAAATCATCAGAAGCCACGATATCAACGCAGGTACGATTGGACGGCGCTGTAACAACGAACGCGCGGCCTCTCGGATTGTTGATGATCTGGTCTTGCTCTGTTTCGTTGATCTCGCCCGCCTTTTCATACAGCTTGCACAAATCGTGCATATCATTCGGCGCAAGCGAGAAAATAAACGAATACTGGCAGGCGTTCATGATCGCTGTGGATTTACGCGCGAGTTCCTCCGTGCCGACAAAGTCCTTGATATTCTGCGTAATGATGATCTGCATACCGTTGTATTTTCTGATACGCTTTGCAAGCTGATACATAAAGTCCAGCGCGATCGGATATTTTTCATCGATGAAAACGTGCGCCTCATCTATTACAATGATGATCTTCCTGTTCGCCTTATGCATAATATTGTAATCGCGGTTTTTGATGATCTCGTTGTCCAGGTATTTAAGGACTAAAAGCATCTGCGCGTTTGCGATCGTGTTGTTTCTGTTTGCAAGCAGCGACTGGAAGTTGAACGCGATGAAATTCTCTTTTGTTGTGATCGTTGACGGACCGTTCCACAAATGCGCGTTTCGTCCGCCGGTGGAGAACTTCGATACATAATTGAGCAGGATACGCAGATTGTTCTTGTTATACTCGCTTGACGCCCGCTGGAAATCCGTCAGTATCTTGTCATAGAGGTCGTCGAAGATCGGATAATCCTCCGGGGTCAGCGTTGAAAGATCGGTATTTGCGTCAATACCCCTTTCCGCGTATATTCTCGGGAAAAGGTTGTTCAGATACTCAAGCGCGTCATTCTCGGTTTCCGGCAGAATCTGCTTAAAGAACTCCTCCAGAAACTGCAAATGTGCGTAAAAGCTGTTCGACGCGCCTTCCTCGTCATCGGAAACACCTGTGATGATCTGGAACGGGTTGAGGCTTCCCTCGGTCGCTTTACCGACGTCGATCATCTTGCCGTGGAGTTTCTTAGCAAGAACGCCATACTCATTCTCCGGGTCAAGAATAAAGATCTTACTGTTA
>JBJESC010000217.1:0-12513 GCA_051882615.1 Oscillospiraceae bacterium | reverse complement strand
GGCAGGTCTTGCTTACAAGAAGGAAATGAACGTAAACTGGTGCACCTCCTGTAAGGTCGTACTTGCTAACGAAGAGGTAGTAAACGGCGTTTGCGAGCGCTGCGGCGGCGAGGTTGTACACAAGGTAAAGAGCCAGTGGATGCTCAAGATTACCGAGTACGCACAGCGGCTCTTAGACGATCTGGACAGCGTTGATTATTTCGAGAAGATAAAGACCGCACAGAAGAACTGGATTGGACGTTCTACCGGTGCCGAGGTTACATTCAAAACCACGCTGGGCGATGACCTGCTCATCTACACCACACGTCCCGACACAATGTTCGGTGCGACATATATGGTTATCTCTCCCGAACACCCGCTGATTGAAAAGTGGGCGGACAAGCTCACCAATATGGACGCAGTACGCGCTTATCAGGCGGAAGCAGCCAAGAAGTCCGACTTCGACCGCACTGAGATGAACAAGGATAAGACAGGCGTTATGCTTGAGGGTGTTAAGGCAATTAACCCCACAAACGGCTCGGAAATTCCGATTTTCATTTCGGACTATGTTCTTATGAGCTACGGCACGGGCGCTATTATGGCAGTTCCCGCGCACGATACCCGCGACTGGGAGTTCGCAGACAAGTTCAACCTCCCGATTATCGAGGTTGTCAAGGGCGGCGAGGACGTACGGAAAGAACCGTTCTTAGACTGTGCTTCGGGCGTTATGACAAACTCCGGCTTCCTTGATGGACTTACCGTTGAAGAAGCAAAGGTTAAGATGAAAGAATGGTTTGTCAAAAAGGGCATTGGTCACGAAAAGGTGAACTTCAAGCTGCGCGACTGGGTATTCTCCCGTCAGAGATACTGGGGCGAGCCTATTCCCGTTGTTTACTGCGACAAGTGCGGCTGGGTTGCTCTTCCCGAAAGCGAGCTGCCTCTGAAGCTCCCCGAGGTTGAAAGCTATATGCCTACCGATACAGGCGAAAGCCCGCTCTCCACTCTCGAAAGCTTCATCAACACCACCTGCCCTCAGTGCGGTGGTCCCGCAAAGCGCGAAACCGATACAATGCCCCAGTGGGCAGGCTCGTCGTGGTACTTCCTGCGCTATACCGACCCCACCAACGATAAGGAACTGGCGTCCAAGGAAGCGCTCAACTACTGGATGCCCGTTGACTGGTACAACGGCGGAATGGAGCACACCACGCTTCACCTGCTGTACAGCCGCTTCTGGCACAAGTTCCTGTATGACGAAGGAGTCGTTTCCTGCAAGGAGCCGTATATGAAGCGCACCTCTCACGGAATGATTCTCGGCAAGGATCCCGATCGTCCCGGAGAGTTCACCAAGATGTCCAAGTCCAAGGGCAATGTCGTTAATCCCGATGACGTTGTTAAGGAGTACGGTGCGGATACAATGCGTCTTTACGAGATGTTCGTGGGCGACTTTGAAAAGGCTGCTCCGTGGCAGGAAAACGGAATTAAGGGCTGCAAGCGCTTCCTCGACAGAATCTGGAATATGTCCGAAAACCTCAAGGACGGCGACGAGTATTCCGAAAAGCTCCGCAGCGCAATGCACAAGACGATCAAGAAGGTCTCCGAGGATATTGAAACCCTCAAGTTCAACACCGCAATCGCCACTATGATGGCGCTGCTCAATGACGCAGACGCGGCGGGCGGCTTCAACAAGGCTGAATTCAAGTCCCTGCTTATCCTGCTTAATCCGTTTGCACCGCATATCACCGAGGAGTTGTTTGAAACGCTCGGCTTTGGTATTCTCAACGAGCAGAAATGGGTTGAGTATGACGAGAAGCTGTGCGTAGACAGCACGGTTGAGCTTGTAGTGCAGATTAACGGTAAGGTTAAGGCACGCTTCAACGCGCCCGTTGACAGCGACAGCGAAACCCTGATTTCAATGGCTCTTGAGCTTCCCGAAATCAAGACGGCAACCGACGGAAAGACGATTGTTAAGAAAATTGCAGTTCCCAACAAGCTGGTAAATATTGTTGTTAAATAAATAATCGGCTTCATTCAATCGGCAGCATTTTTGTGCTGCCGATTGCTTATAGAAAGGAAAACGTATGACGCGCATTCTCCATACAGGGGATTTGCATTTCGGAAAAAAATACGACAAATACCCCGATAACATCTCATCCAGATACAAAAGCGCTCGTTTTGAAGCGCTTGAAAACATCATAATTACAGCAGACAGGGAAAAATGCGACTATATAGTGATTGCGGGCGATACCTTCGACAATAAATCGGTACCACCCGCGCTTCGCAAATATGTCTGCGACGCTTTGGCAAAGAGCAGCTGCACCGTAATTGTCATTCCCGGAAACCACGATTACTGTGCGGAAGAAAACGATGAATTCTGGGATAATTTTGAAAAGGTCTCGGGAGAGAACACTATCCTTCTCAGAAAACATGAGGTCTATAACGGCAGCGATGGAAAAACCGTGTTCTTCCCCTGCGGGTGCAAGGACAGGTATTCAGCCGAAAATGCGCTCGGCTGGCTTGCGAATGCTCCGAAATCCCCCGACAAGGTCAATATCGGAATAGCCCACGGCGCAATAGAAACCCTTTCATACGACAGGGAGGGTAAATACTACGGAATGACCATATCCGAGCTTAAGCAGGCGGGGCTCGATTTGTGGCTTATCGGACATACGCATATTCCCTACCCCAACGAGGATGTAATAACCTCAAGCAGCATATTCAATGCGGGAACTCATCAGCAGACCGATATTTCCGACAACTCCGAGGGTTCGGTTTTCATTATCGACATTGATGATAACAAGAACATCTCCGCGCGGAAGGTCCTCACGGGCACCGTTCACTTCGTCCGCAAAAGCATTAAGCTCTCACACGGCGACAGCCTCAGAGCGGCGCTGGAGAACGCTCTGTCGGGAGACTGCCGTAACACGTCCTACCGTTTTGAATTATCGGGAATAATCTCCGAGGACGACTATACGGAAAAGCAAAGCATATATGACGAGTTCAGAAGCAGAACCATTTCCCTTGAAATCTCGGACAACGCACTCTGCCCTGAAATCACCAAAGAACGCATCGAAAAGGAAACGCTTGAAAATTCTCTTGAAAACACGCTTTTAAAGCAGTATCTTGACAGTAATGATACCGAGCTGTTAAATCTTGCGTTCAACCTTATTTGCGAATGTAAGGGAGGGGCAAAATGAAAATAAACAGTTTTTCTACCGAACAATTCGCGGGTATCAAGGACAAGCAGGTTGATTTTGCGGACGGAATAAACGTAGTCTTGGGCGACAACGAGTCGGGAAAAACTACCATAATAAACGCAATCTTCCGAACACTGACTCAGCCGACAAAGATTTCCAAAGCAAGCAAGGACGGTAAGGCGTTTGTAGAGCAATGCTTCCCCTCGAACGGTGCAAACGCTATTTTTTCAAAGCTCTCCTTCACCGACAATTCCTCTCCCTACACGGTTGAAAAGGAATGGGATAAGAACGGAAAAGAAAGCAGAATACGACTTAAGCTCCCCGACCGCAGTATTATAACAGGTATCAGCGCCGAGCAAAAGCTCCGAGAACTGCTGGCTCACCCTAACGCAGTTTACGATAATCTGATTTTCGGACGACAAAATAATTCCGAGCAAATTCTTGATTGGTGCTATGACTTTTTCTCCCCAAAGCCCGGGCAGGACGGAACAGAAGAAGTCAGAAGCCACGTTTCACAAGCACTCTCGGCAGCGAGCGGAATTTCTTCCGAAAAGCTCTGCAAAATGCTTGATGAGATTATTGATGAAAAATCAAAGCTATGGGATTTCTCTCAGAACGCACCCAAAAACGGACGAATGGACTGGCAAAAGGGACAGGGCGCTATTCTTAAGAAATACTACGATTATATCAATTCCCGAAACGAGCTTGAAAAGCAATATGAACTTAGAACAGAAACCGAACGGTATTCTGCTGCGCTCAGCAAATGTGAAGAAAAAAAGAAAGACCTGAAGCTTCGGCTTAACGAACTCGAAAAGCTCAACCTCGATATTGCAAATGCTGAAAAACTTCGCCGCGCCCGCGAACAGCAGATTCAGATGCTTGAGGATATAAAAGCGAAAATCGCGTTCGCACAAGCTACCGAAGAAAATCTTTACAAAGCCCAGGAGCTGATTGTACTTAAAAACGAATTTCATAGACGCAAAGAAAAAGCCGAAAAGACCGAAACGCTGAATAAGATAAAAGCCCTTAACAGCAGTATCAAACACCTCACCGAAAAAACCCAGAACCTTTCTTCTGTAACAGAGGACAGCAAAACAGCAAAGTCGCTTTTAGATAAAATCGAAAGAAACAAAGCAAAATTAGGAGCGGGCAAGCTCCACGCGCAGTTCAGAATGCAATCTCCACATACCGCAAATGTTGAATTCGCCGATAATTCCGTGCAGGAACTCAGCGAGGGCGGCGTGGACATCAACGGATTTTTCAGAATTAAAATCCCGAACGTCGGCGAAATCACTGTCTCTCCTTACGGCGTTGACGTTGAACAACTGCTTGCCGAAAACAACGCAAACGAACAGCAGCTTCGGGACATTCTGGCAAAATATTCAGCCGAAAACCTCGAAGCGCTTCGGGAAAAATCGGAGGAATATATCCGGAATATTAACGAGCTTAAAACCAAACACGCAGCCCGCGATGTGTATAAGGTATCCGCGGCGGAGCTTGAAAACGAGATAAACGAAATAGCTACGGACGAAAGCATTGATATTCCAGAAAACATTCAGCAGGCGGTAGCAGAGTTTTTAAATCAAAACGGGCAGTCCTCGCTTGAAGAAATCAAAGCGCGCTTTGAAGCGAACATCGACAGCTTCAACAGGGAATTCGGCTCTCGTGAAAACGCACTAAAGACAATAGACAGTATAAACGCCGAGCTTAAAAAGCAGAATGATATTCCCGATATTCCTATGAACAAGGAAGAGTTCGAGAGAAAAAAATCTCAGCTCTCACGCGAGATTGAACTACTTAACGCTGAACGCGATGAAGCCAACCGCAATCTCGGCAGGCTGGACAGCGAAATAAAGGATATATCGGAAATCAGCGAAACCACCGATAAGCTGAAAGCCGAATGGGAAAACGAGGTTCATCTGTGCAGGTGCTATATGCGTATCCGCGATGACTACGGGACGCTTCTCGACAGCAATCAGAATGACAAGTACGCGGATTTCAACGACAAATTCATCGGGTATCTGAAATATATCGCGGGAGACGAGCTGACCTCGGAAGGAATTAAGAACAATCTTGTCTTTACCAGCAACGGAAACCCGATAACCTCGCCCGAGATGCTCTCGGAGGGAACAAAGGAAACGGTGCTTCTTGCATTCAGGCTCGCGGTGCTGGAGTTCTTCTTCCCCGACGGCGACGGGCTTATCGTCCTCGATGATATTCTGCTTGATATGGACTCCAAACGCCGTGAAAAATCGGTTCGTCTCCTGAATGAATTTGCGAAAAAAAATCAGGTCATTCTCGTGACCTGTGATGAAAATATCGCAAATATTTTGGGCGGAAATAAAATCGTGATAGCACGATAATCCGCCCGAATACCCTATTAAAATTGAACACCCAAGGGCGAGGATTACTCGAAGGAGTCTTCCTCGTCTCTTGCTTCAAAAAGCTCAACGAGCTTCTTCATCTCTTCCTCGGTGAGACCTATTCCCTTGCTCATACGAGTGTGGTCGGGAGACCAGTCGCGAATGTCGTATTTCGGCTCGTGGTCGTTCCAGCTTACCATATTCAGCTCACGGGTCCAGCCCTTTGAGGTCTCGGAAATAACTCCCAGCTCCTTGGTAATCTTAAATGTAATCTCTGCCATTGTCATCGTCTCCTTTGTTATGTTTGGATTTCTTCCCGATTTGTTTTTTTCCTGCCCTTTGGCTCTTTCGGGGGTTTCTGCCGTTTAATTTTTGTAGCGTCCGCTACCACAATGCTGTCGTATACAGCGTGATACTTCGGGGGAATGAGTTTATTGATATGAAGTTTCCCGAAAAACCAATCCTTAAACTCAATCTTCTCAAACACCTCGTTAAGATATGTATTGATGTGATTTCTGTCGCCCGTATTTGTGAGGAAGTCCTGCATTCGGGACGGCGGTTCGTAGGTTATCACATAGTCCACCGCATTCCCCGCCTTTTCCAGATTGCTCAGTCCCTCAGCAAGCTCCTCCTCGCTGGGAATTTCACGCCTCCACCAATTCGAGCCCTCTTCAAGCTCGTATATATCGTCGGTCTGTCCCCCGCCGAATGTGAACAAGGTCTTCCCTGCAATCTCGAACACCTGCCCGCGCATAAGCTGGCGGAGTCTGCCGCTTATCAGGCGCGTCTTTCCGCCGCACCACTCGGTCACCTCATAGTCCTCAAGCAGATTGTAATTCTCGTGGGAGCCCTCGACAAACAGAACATTGTACGGAAGCTTTCCTATTTTTTTGAGAATTTTTCTTTCCTTTGCGGAATCGTCCCAAAGAAACCCGAAATCGCCGCAGATGATAAGCGCGTCCTGCTTGCGGAGTTTCTTCAGCATAGGGTTTTTAAATCTCGAAAAATCCCCGTGAGTATCCCCCGTAATATAAATCATCAGCAATCCCCCATACACTTTCCTCAAATATTACAAAATTCTTACAAAATGCGAAAAGCTCTTTACTTTTGCATAGAGAATTTGTTATAATATTATTGGGGAAAAACCCCTAGTAATATAATACCCGAAAAATGAGGTTTTGTCTATATGCGAAAAATAAAAATTTTAACAATAATCTGTTCAATTCTGTGTTTGTTTTCGTCATTTAGTCTAAATACAACAGCTTTTGCCGATTTTCAGACGCTTTTTGAAATATACAACGATGGTGAGCTTTACAGCGAGGGCGCTTATATGGTCAATCTTGACTCCGATACGGTAATCGTGTCGAAGAATGCCGACAAGAAGCTCTACCCTTGTTCAACAACCAAGATTATGACTGTTCTTGTTGCGCTTGAAAACGTCAAGGATTTCAACGCAAAGGTGGAAGTTCCGTATGTCTGCTTCGACGAGTTCTTCCTTGGAAACCCGAACTACTCGGGAGTATCCAATGCGGAAATTGCACCACTGCAGGAAAACCTTACCTACTGGGATTGTCTGTATGCCATAATGCTTCCCTCCGGCTGCGAAGCCTCCAACATCATCGCTTACAACGTAGGAGGAAGCATTGAAAACTTCGTCACTATGATGAACGATACCGCAAAAAAAATCGGCTGCAAGAACACACATTTTGAGAACGCGCACGGTCTGTTCTCCGAAAACCACTACACAACCGCTTATGATATGTATTTGATTACCCGCTATGCAATCGAGAATTACCCCGAAGGCTTTATGCGTGTATGCAGCGCAACCGAGTACGAAATGCCCGGAAACAAGTATCACCCCGAGGGCTATACCATAACCAACACAAACCAGCTTATGACCTCCTCCAGCCCGTATTACTGCGAGGGCGTAACGGGAATTAAAACCGGTTCGATTGACAAGTACTATCACAAAGTAGACGGCAAGTGGAATTTGACGGAATTCGATTACGGCTCACGCGCGCTCGTATCGGTTGCGGAGCGCAACGGATACAAGTATCTGGTGGTAACGCTTGGCGCACCGTATTTCAACGAAGACGGCACACGCACGGAAACAAACCTCTCGTTCACCGACCACAAAAACCTCTACGAATGGGCGTTCTCCGAGTTTGAATACACCCAGATAATCGTTAAGAACCAGGAGCTTATGCGCGCTAAGGTGGAAAAGGGCGAGGACATCGACTCGGTAGGTCTTGTAACGACCGGAGCGTTCTCTACCCTGCTTCCCAAATCGGCAAGCGAATCCGCTGTTCAGAAGGTGCTCCCGAATGTTGACCCGCTGGTAGCACCCGTTGAAGCAGGCAAAGTCGTAGGCGAACTTGAACTGCGGCTCAACGGTGAGACGCTCGCCAAAATACCGCTCGTAACGAACAGAAGCGTAGCAATGGACCCCGTGATTTATTACCGCGAGAAAATCTCGGAGTTCTTCCACAAGCCCATTGTTATCGCAGCAATAGCGATAGTCATAGTGCTTATCGTGGGACTTACCGCCGCAAGTATTGTAACCAGAAATCATCGCAGAAAAACCGCTGAATTCCAGCGCCGCCGCAAGATGAAAATGTCCACCGGAAGAAACAATTACAGACGCAGATGATGAACGTAAATATTATCGCACTCGGCAAGCTGAAAGAGAGCTGGTTTCGTGAGGCGTGCGCCGAATACCAAAAGCGCCTTTCCGCATTTGCAAAGGTTACAATCAAAGAGCCCGAACCCGAAATGCTCCCGCAAAATCCGAGCAAAGCGCAGATTGAAAAGGCTCTCGAACGCGAAGCACAGGCGATTAACTCCTGTATCAAAGGCGGAGTTAAGATTGCGATGTGCATTGAGGGAAAGACGCTTTCCAGCGAGCAGTTAGCCGACAAAATCCAAACGCTGTCAAACGAAGCCTCCACAATTAACTTTATTGTGGGAAGCTCGTTCGGATTATCGGAGAGCTTCAAGCAGTCGTGCGATTTACGTATGTCGATGTCGCCTATGACTTTCCCGCACAGCCTCGCCAGAGTAATGCTGCTTGAACAGATTTATCGCTCTTTCAGCATAATCAACAACGGCAAGTACCACAAATAGAACAAGCGCCCCGTTCTCACGGGGCGCACAGGCTGTCGATAAAGGCGCATCTACTTCGTCAACGTAACAATGGCAGTGCAAACACGATGTTTGCAGATTGCCCCAAAAGGGCGGCAAGGACGCCGCCCAACAGAGGGCAATCAAAACAAAGCCTAGCCGTGGCGACGTTTCAGCGTTTTCCGCGAAGCGGATAATGCGCGTATCTGCACCTTTCTCGCCAGCCTGATTTTAGACTTTTTCGACAAGCTGAGTGCCCCGTGAGAACGGGGCGCATTTGTTATGCAAGAAACCGCGCAGCCGAAAAGCCGCGCGGTTAATATCATTTCTTGTCGTTTACAACGTGAACATCCAGCTGATTGAACGGAATTTCAATATCATTCGCAATGAATGCCGCGCGTACCTGCTCGGTAACATCGAAGTATACGTCCCAATAGTCCTCGGTTCGTACCCAAATTCTCGTTGCAATGTCAATGGAGCTTGCGCCGTGCTCAAGCATTCTCACAAAAGGAGCGGGCGATTTAAGCGCCATAGGGTGATTTTCGGCAATCTCCATAATAATCTCACGAGCCTTTTGGTAGTCGTCGTTATAGGAAATGGAGAACTTCAAATCCACGCGGCGGGTACTGTTGCCCGAGTTATTAACAACTACGGCGTTAACAACCTGACCGTTGGGAATGAATATCGCCTGATTTGAGAAGGAATCAAGCCTCGTGTGCAGAATGGAAATCTGCGAAACCGTGCCCTCAACGCCATTGGAGATGATATAGTCGCCGATTTTGAAAGGCTTTGTGAGCATCAGCAGAAATCCGCCCGCAACATTGGAAAGCGAGTTCTGCAATGCGAGGCCAATCGCAACACCCGCCGTACCGATTACGGTAACAATCGAGGTAGACGGAATTCCGAGCGTACTCAGCACTACCGTCACTAACAGCACATACAGGATAATTCTGACAACTTGCGTAGTGAACTTAATTACGGTAAGCTCCAGCTTTGTCTTTGACAGTCCCTTTGACAACAGTTTGACGCTGATTTTCGTCAGAATAATTCCTACAATCAGAATAACTATCGCCAGAACGATGGACGGAATAGCCTTAAGGAATGAATTAAGGATATTCTCAAAAAACATTCCTATCGCCGACAACGCTCCCTCGGGATTTTCCGCCAGCTCGTGAACTGCGTCACCTATCGTTGTCATCTCGGTGGTCGAGGTTGCAGGCTCAGAGGTCGCAGACTCTGCAAGAAGGAGTAAATTTGCTATGCCCATTTATTATCCGAACTCCTTTTCAAACGCTTCTACAACCGCGTCAGCGTCGGCGTCACGAATAAGCACGGAAATCTCGTCCACACCTGTGGTAATCATCAAAATCATCGCGTCAAGGCGGTTGAGAATTTCAAAAACTCTCGCCGCAAAGCCGATGGAATTCGCCATAACGCCTGCCTCAATAACGATTTTGCGGTTAGAGCCGTTAATCATAGGAGACACGCCGCCCTGCTCCTTGAGCTTCTTTACAATGCTGAGCATCTTGGGAGTATCCTCGTCGGCCATTGTAAATCCGAAGCTGAAAATCTCGGAAGTAGGCGCGGTCATAGAAATCATATCCACATTGATACCCGCCTCGGCAACTGTGCGCAGGGTGTCCTCCATTACAGTCTTGTTAAGCGGAACATTGTTGAAGGAAACTGCGGATACGTTTTCGGTAACTTCAATCTTCATTTAATTTCCTCCTGTTATTTCATCAGGTAGTTTCTTTAATCAAATCGCTCATTGCGTACATTCCCGCGGGCTTTCCGCTGAGGAATACCGCTGCATTAACAGCGCCCGCTGCGAACACCTCGCGCGACTGTGCGGAGTGCGACAGAGTGATAACCTCGTCGTGTCCCGCGAAGATGATGTCGTGCTCGCCGACTATCGTGCCGCCGCGGATTGCGTGCATACCGATTTCGTCCTTTTCACGGGGACGGCGCACGGAATGACGGTCATAGACATAGCGCATCTTATTGTCCAACTCGCCGTTTATCGCTTCGGCAAGCATAATAGCAGTACCCGAGGGCGCGTCCTTCTTCTGATTGTGGTGCTTCTCCACAATCTCAATATCAAACTGTCCGCCCAAAACCTGAACCGCCTTTTTGGCAAGCTCGGCGAGGAGGTTAATTCCCAGCGACATATTGAACGTGAAGAAAATCGGAATTTGGGACGAAGCCGCTTCAATCTGAGCGCGCTCCTCGTCCGAATAACCCGTGGTTGCGATAACAACGGGGGTATTACTCATCTTGCAGTAGGAAAGCAGGTCGGGAAGCGTTGACGGGTGCGAAAAATCAATGATAACATCGGGCTTTGCATCCGCGTTATTCTGCATATCAAATACGCTTTTGAACACGGGGAAATCCGAATACTGCTCCCCGAACTTATCAATTCCCGAAACAACCTTGCAGTCCTCGCGCTCCGAACACAGCTGGGCGATTACATGTCCCATACGTCCGCAAGCGCCTACAATGCAAATCCTTGTCATTTAAAAATCCTCCAAAAGCGATTACATCTTATCGGAAAGTCCCATTTTGCTCATTACAGCTGTGAGCTTAGCCTTCATCTCATCACTCATTGAGCAGAGGGGAAGTCTGCACTCTCCCGCCTTAAAGCCCATAATGTTGAGAGCTTCCTTTACGGGAATGGGATTTACGTCCATAAACATCGCCTTATCAAGCTCAAAGAGCTTCTTTGCGATTTCAAGCGCTTCATCGCGCTTTCCCTCAAGGTAAAGCGTGATTTCATCATGCTTCTCACGGGGAGCAACGTTGGAGGTTACGGAAATAAGTCCCTTTCCTCCCAGAGCGAGACAGCAAAGCGCCTCGTCGTCGTTGCCCGAATATACGTCAAGGTCGGTATATGCCGCCAGAGCCGCAACGGTGCTCATATTTCCGCTTGCCTCCTTAACAGCAACAATATTCTTGTGCTTTGCAAGCTCGATATATGTATCTACTGCGATATTTACGCCCGTTCTGGACGGAACATTGTACAGCATAATCGGAATATTAACCGCGTCTGCAATGGCTGTGAAATGCTTGATAAGTCCGCGCTGGGACGCCTTATTGTAGTAAGGCGTAACGTGGAGAAGCGCGTCCGCGCCGAGGCGCTCCGCTTCCTTGGAAAGCTCGACAGCATAGGCGGTGTCGTTGCTTCCCGCACCCGCGATTACGGGTACTCTGCCGTTGATGTGCTTGATTCCTCTGCGAAGAACCTCAACGTGCTCCTCGTCGGTCATAGTTGCCGACTCGCCCGTTGTACCGCAGATAACAATAGCGTCAATACCATTGTCTATCTGATAATCAATCATTCTCAAGAACTCGTCATAGTTAATGCTTCCGTCCGCATTCATCGGGGTAGCAATAGCTGTGCCGCAGCCTGTAAAAATACTCATAAATAATCCCCTTTCACAAGGCAATCAATAAGTTAAGGATTAGTCAAGATAGCCCTTGGCAGCGAGAAGCTCAGCCATTTCAACAGCACCGCCCGCAGCGCCTCTGAGAGTATTGTGAGACAGGCATACGAACTTGTAGTCGTACTGAGTATCGGGACGCAGTCTGCCGATAGAAACAGCCATACCGCCTTCAAGATTGCGGTGGAGCTTAGCCTGGGGCATATTGTCCTCCTCGAAGTAGTTGAGGAACTGCTTTGGAGCGGAGGGCAGCTTCAGAGCCTGAGGCTCAGCGGAGTAGTCCTTCCAAATCTGCTTAATCTCTTCAATCGTGGGCTTATTCTCAAAACGAACGAACACCGCAGCAAAGTGACCGTTGGATACGGGAACGCGCAGGCACTGAGCTGTAATAGAGGGGCTCTGCGCCTTTACAATCTCGCC
>JBJESC010000216.1:0-12570 GCA_051882615.1 Oscillospiraceae bacterium | reverse complement strand
AAAGCTCTCGGGCTATCCCGACTGCACCGAGCCGATTATTGTTAACGTAATCAACCACATCACTTCGATTAAGCAGAAAACCCAGATTTCCAAGGGACTGGACACCGACTTTTCGTATGTTACTCCCTCGGGTTACCGCCACAGAGTTAACGTGTACAGACAGCGCGGTTATCACGCTGTTGCTATCCGTCTGCTGAGAGATGATATCCCCACGCTTGACGACCTTATGCTTCCCAAGACGCTGGGCGACTTTGCGATGCACCCCCGTGGACTGATTCTCGTAACAGGCCCTACAGGTTCGGGTAAGTCCACCACCCTCGCGGCGATGGTAGACCACATCAACCGCCAGAGAAACTGCCACATCATCACGGTAGAGGACCCTATCGAGTATGTGCACACTCACAAGCAGGCTATGGTAAACCAGCGTGAAATCGGTCAGGATGTCGATACCTTCGCGGGCTCGCTGAGAGCGGCGCTCCGTGAGGACCCCGATGTTATCCTCGTCGGAGAAATGCGTGACTTCGAAACTATTAACGCCGCAGTAACCGCTGCAGAAACGGGACACCTTGTCCTTTCAACTCTGCATACCACGGGCGCAGCGGAAACTATCAACCGTATTATCGACGTTTATCCGCCTCACTCGCAGGGACAAATCCGCTCGCAGCTGGCAAGCACGATTGTCGGCGTTATCTCCCAGACGCTCGTTCCCACCGCAGACGGCAAGGGACGCTGCGCGGCTCTGGAGGTAATGTGCGCTACCGACGCGGTTCGCTCGCAGATTCGTGAGGGTAAGATTTACCAGATTGGCTCTACAATCGCAACAGGTAAGAAGTACGGAATGTTCACGCTCGACCAGGATCTCGCGCGTCTGGTAAGAATGGGCAAGGTTCACGACGCTGTTGCCCGCGAGCGCTGTCAGGACGTCAACGAGTACAAGCGCTTCCTCGAAATGGGCGACGCGGCTTACAACAGTTGATAAGCCCTGTTTTACAATTGGTATGGTGTAATTATGAGAAATGCTACTAAAAAGCGCGGCTTCACGCTGGTTGAGCTGATTGTCGTTATTGCGATAATCGGAGTTCTGGCGGCGATACTTGTGCCCACGCTGATGGGAGCGGTGTTCAAGGCGCGTGTAACCTCGATGAACAACACGGCGGCTTCTATTCAGAAGAGCGTTAATCTGCTGCTGCTTCAGGCGGACGGAAACCACTTCGGAATAAAGCACAGCCAGGAGATTATTTTCGACATCACCGTTTCCACAAGCGGCGGTGTGACTACCTGGACTTGCACAGCTGCGCCGAGCGGCTCATATAATAATAACAATGCCAGCGGATTTCAGTGGGGAACTGCGGCAACCTATTCCTCAAACGACAGCGATATGGGCGGAACTCACGGTGAGAGGTACGTTCTCGCACAGCTGTACGACCAGCTCCCCGAGATTAAGCACGCCTCGATTGTCGTGGTGATGTACGGCGGAAACTGCACCTTTGTGGCTTACACCGACAACATCAACACGGTAATGCCCACGACCGAGTACCCCCCGATTGTCCACGGCAACCCCGAGAGGGAATTCGAGTGGAACGGCAAGAAGGCGGGTATGTCGCCGGCAGGCTATGTTATCGGCACTTGCCCCGAAATCGCTCTGAAAGAAACCACTTGAGTATTTTTGGGGCTTGGCAGCGCTTCGAAAACCTAATATTTTGTGCAAAATCAACAAGAATATTCAACTGAATTGGATTGATTTTCACAAAGTTGGCTTAAAATGTTATATTTTCGTAAAAAAGTGCTTGCATTTCCCAAATCGCTGTGTTATAATAAGCATTACAAAAGGACATACGAAAGCGGACGAAAATAGTGAAAACGTTTTCACGCTTTACGCTCCCGCCAAGGCGGCTTTACCGCTGAAACGGCTTTATTAGGGATATAGCCCCGCCGGGGTTATACATAAAAAATTTTTTTCATAGGAGGTCTTTACAATGATAAAGAAACTTCAGGCTCTCAAAGCCAAAAAGGGCTTCACGCTCGTTGAGTTGATTGTAGTTATCGCTATCATCGGCGTACTTGCTGCAATCCTCGTTCCTACCATGATGGGCATGGTAACAAAGTCCAGAGTTACATCTCTCGACTCCACCGCTGCTAAGCTCAAGGATACCATTTCTCAGTGGATGGTTAACCTTGATACCGCTGGCGGTAAGGTTCCGGATACTGCTGTTATCTGCATTTACGGCAACAACAAGACCGGTGGCGAAGCTGCTTCTGCTCTTGCTGATACCGGTTGGGCCATTACAGCCGGCAAGACTGCAGGAGCTAATGACGCTGGCTTTGCAGTAAACGGCGCTACCGACCAGACCAAGGCTCTTCTCCAGCTTGGTAAGCAGCTCTGCGCTGACTACGACTTCACCAAGACTATCACTGCTGTTGTTTATGTACAGGGCAGAAAGGCAGTTGCTTGCGTATACGTTGACTCTGCTTACGCTACAAGCGACCCTGCTAAGGCGCTCGCTACTGCATACACCGTTGATCACATCCGTGGCGGTAAGTACGGTTGGAACGGCAAGACCGCTGGTGTTGAGGAATCAGGTACTCTTATCGGTACTTCTCCCAAGGTTGAGCTTGACGACACTCTCGCAGCTAACAGCTGGCCCGCAACTTCTACCTGATAATTCTTAACCGATTGACAGGTAAGTAACCTAAACACAATGTTCCTCGGCGGCGAAAGCCGTCGGGGAATTATGTGTATACATAAAACCCCTGTTTGTGCGAGAGCGCATTTCGCAGAAACAAAGGCTTTATTCCCCAATCCATTAAAATTTGAGGTGTGCTATGATAAAGAAACTTCAGTCTCTCAAAGCAAGAAAGGGTTTCACAATCATTGAGCTGATTGTTGTAATCGCAATTATCGGCGTCCTTATGGCGATGATTTTCCCGATGCTGAATAACAGAGACGCAAGAGTAAACGAAGCGAACAGCGCGGCGAGGGATTTCTATGCCGCTGTGCAGACGGTTATGGCGAAGTTCTCAATGTATGAGGGTCCGCTTTCTCCGCAGTTTGCGGCAAACCTCGACCTCGGCGATATGCGCTATTACGAGAAGCTGGGCGGCAACTACCCGTTCAAGAAGGGAACAACCGCAGGCGACGCACCCGCTACCACCAGCCTTTACATTGAGTTCCAGACCAAGAACAACGAAATTCTTGACATCTACACCTGCGCAGTAGTGGCGAGCGATACCGCGTATGCGGACGGAATTGGACTGTACAATCTCTGCCTCAGAGCCGATACAAACAAGAACACCGAGTTTGCGAAATGCCTTAAATCCGAGATTGAGGGCAGAATTAACTATCAGGACGGATATTACTACGCCAAGGTGACTTACAAGAACATTATGACCTCGACTATCCCCGCGAAGATGGAAGCGGAGACCGTCAAGGTGGATTATGCGGGTTACTGCCGCAAGCCGCTGCCCACTCCCTCGGGCGATTTCCTCTCTTTCAAGAACGAGAATATGTACTTCGGCAAGAACTTTGAGCTTATAAACGGCCAGATTTTCGGCGTTTGCGCTCCCGTAAGCTCTGCGGGTATTGTCCTTGGTTCGGAGGGCACGGTGCTCAACTGATTTGAAGAAATATTAATCCCCCTAGTGATAGGGGGATTTCAGTCTGTCGATAAAGGCGCATCTACGTCGTCAAGCCCCTGTTGGCAGCCACAAAGGCTAGCCAACAAGCCGTTTCCTCGTATCTGTACCTTTCTCGCCAGCCTGATTTTGGACTTTTTCGACAAGCACTAATCCCCTTGGTGATAGGGGGATTTCAGTCTGTCGATAAAGGCACATCTACTTCGTCAACGACTTGTTGGCAGTGCAAACACGATGTTTGCAGGTTGCCCCCAAAAGCGCGGCAGGCAGAAGCTGCCCACAAGCGGACGCCGCGCAGCAAAGGGGGAACCAAAACAAAGCCTAGCCGTGGCGACGTTTCAGCGTTTTCCGCGAAGCGGATAATGCGCGTATCTGTACCTTTCTCGCCAGCCTGATTTTGGACTTTTTCGACAAGCTCTAATCCCCTTGGTGATAGGGGGATTTCAGTCTGTCGAAAAACCTATTTAAGGTGGCACCGAGGCATATAATGGGGGTTTGGGGGCGAAGCCCCCAATGCAGTCGCAGGCGCGCACGCGCCCGACTTCTCCCCCTCCCCCTTCGGGGGAGGGGGTTGGGCTAAATCTCGTGCGTCACTTTGTTCCGCCCGAGCTTTGGGCAGTTGGGGGAGGGGGCGCTACTCGCAGAAAAAGACTTTTTCGACAAGCTCTAATCCCCTTGGTGATAGGGGGATTTCAGTCTGTCGAAAAACCTATTTAAGGTGGCACCGAGGCATATAATGGGGGTTTGGGGGCGAAGCCCCCAATGCAGTCGCAGGCGCGCACGCGCCCGACTTCTCCCCCTCCCCCTTCGGGGGAGGGGTTGGGCTAAATCTCGTGCGTCACTTTGTTCCGCCCGAGCTTTGGAGGGGGTACCTCTCGCAGAAAAAGACTTTTTCGACAAGCTATAATCCCCCTTGTGAAAAGGGGGATTTTTGTTGCTGTAAGGGAAAGAGTGTTTTGGAGCAAAACCAATATCTCTCTTGCTATAATGATAAATACACCTTGATTTTAAGCAAATAATATGATATAATTAAGAAGACAATCAACACGGAGGGAATTATGGCTGAACAAACAATGACGCTGGAACGCGCAATGAAGAATGCTATCGTTTCTACGGAAATGGAAGGCTTTGTTGTTACCGATGAACAACGCGAGCTTATGAAAAGGGTGCTTAAAAACGAAATGACGCTCAAGGAAGCAATAGCTGTGCTGAACAAGAAAAATAAGTAAGGTTATTCTATGGGATATTCACTTGAAGCAACCGACAAGGACTGTTATCCGAATACCACCGTTCTGATAAATAAACTCGGAATAACAGACGAAAATGTGTTAAAGGAGAATGAGAGCTTTATTACAAGCACCAAAGCGGCTATGCTTATAAGAGCGCCGCTAAAACCGAATTTCGATTTCAGCGATTATAAAGCCATCCATTATGAACTGTTCTCCGAGCTTTATGAATGGGCGGGAAGTATCAGAACCATACATCTGTCCAAAATGGCAACAGTGTTTACTGCTCCCGAAAGAATAGAGGAGCTTGGGAACGGAATATTCTCAAGACTAAGCCGACTGAATTACTTTGTCGGTCTTCCCAAGTCGGAATTTGTTGCTGAGATAGCCGATTTATATAATACGCTGAATCTGCTTCACCCGTTTCGCGAGGGAAACGGACGTACACAGCGCGTATTTTTTATGCAGTTAATCCAAAATGCAGGCTACGATATTGATTATTCGGAGTTTAATTCCGATTATCTTATGATAGGCAGCATACAAGCAGCGTCGGGCGTTATGGATAATTTGACAGGCTTTTTTGAAAACAATATCAATTAGAAAATTGCGGTACAGATAAATTGCACAATACAGACAGGAGGGCTTTGTGGAAACATTGCCCTCCGCTTGCGTATAAAATTTAAACCCGCAAAATTTCACCTCGAAAATCACAGGAATTTTTGAGAAAAAACTCTGAAAAAACTGTTAAAATACTAAAGTTCGGAGGATTTCTGCCGATAATCAATGTAAGGGGTATATTGTGCCCCGTTCAACAAAAGAAAAAGGAGGCAGTTACTATGGAGATTAAAGGAATCAGCGGAATGATTTCCACCTACAAGACAACAAAGGCTCAGGCTCCGAAAAAGACAAGTGCTGCCGTTTCCGTTAAGAATACAGACAGAGTAGAATTCGGATTCGGTAAGTCGCTGGCTGCGGCCAAGGCGGCAATCGCTCAGGAGGTTCGTCAGGACGCGTCCATTGACGAAATCCGCGACGCGCAGAAAACGCTTGAAAGCGACGTTTCGTCCGACGATTTGGCAGCTTTGTTCTTTATGGGGTGAAAATGATGGATAGCTACACCGCCAACGCAGTTGTGAAATGCCTTGAGATTGACGTGGACTTCTATCGGGAGCTTACAATCTTCCTGATGAAGAAGCATACCAAAATCCTCGCGGACGACCTCGACTGGCTTACCGACTCGCTGAATGACGAGCAGGCGTTCCTGATGAAGAGCCGTTCGCTGGAGGAAAAGCGGCTGGCGCTGTTCAAGGGGCTTGGGATTGCCGATAAGAAGCTGTCCGAGCTTGCGGACGAAGCCCCCGACGAGTATCGTCCCAAGATTAAGATGCTCACCGAGCAGCTGACGGAAACGGTTGAAAAAATTCAAGAGCTCAATCGGCAAACAACGGAGATTGTAAAGCGAAAGCTCGACAATCAGAAAGAATTCGTGCAGAGGGCGGGTATTCTCGACAAGCCCGAGGTTTACGATAAAAACGCTTCCAAGGTCGCAAGCGGACAGTCGGCGGCTCAGGGGTTCAGACATATTTAAGGGGAGAAGAAAATGCGTCCGACTTTTTTGGGATTTGAAACACAGAAGCGCACTCTTCAGATTGCGCAGAAGAGCATTGATATTACGGGACAGAACGTTTCCAACATCAATACTCCCGGATATACAAGGCAGCGCGTGGATTTGTACGCGCAGTACTACTCGACAAACCGTGATTTGCGCTGGTCGTCAGACGCAAGCTCGCTTTCAATGGCGGGACAGGGCGTAAACGCATACGGTGTAAGTCAGATACGCGACATCTACGTTGACAAGCGTTACCGCGAGAACGTGGCTATCGAGGCGGAGACCGAAACCACCACCAACATTCTCGGCGAGCTGGAGGACGTTCTGGACAACTTTGAGACGGACGGACTTCAGTACTTCACCACGCAGTTCTTCAAGTCGCTTCAGGACTATTCGAGCGAGAAGCCCGACAGCTCCGAGGTTGCTACAATCTGCGTAAACACGGCGAAGAACCTCTGCCGACTGCTCAACGACTACGATATGAAGCTCACCGAGGTGGAAACCACCTACGTCAACGAGCTGCGCGATACACTCAGCTACATCAACAGCCTTACCGAGAAGATGAACGCGCTCAACGACAAGATTGTCAAGGAGAAGTTCCACTATCCCGAGGGCTACGATCCCAACGAGCTTATCGACGAGATGAACCTCTACATAGACGAGCTCGCCACCTACGGCAATATCGAGGTGGAGCGCCACGAAAGCGGCGCGTTCTCCGTGAAGATGGGCGGAGTGACAATCCTCAACGGCGAGGAGTTCAAGACAAACCGCATTCTGATGAAGGATTACGACATTTACGGTCAGGCGATTATGTTCTGGGAGAGCGGCGACTCGTTCAGCCTTACCTCAGGCTCGCTGAAATCCTACTACAATATGCTTAACGGCAACGGCGTTTACGCTACGGGCGCTCAGAACAACTACTACGGCATAGCGTACTTCAAGACCGCGGTTGACGAGTTCGCAAGAACGATTGCCAACACGTTCAACAACGCGAACTACGCCAATTACGATGAGTTCCGCACAATGTTCGCTCCCAGCGAGGAGGGCGCAATGATTACGGCGGGAAATATCCGCGTTTCCGATTATTGGGAGAAGGATCCCACAATGATAGGTCAGGTCAGACGTCAGGACCCGATGACGGGAATGTACGAATACGGCTTCGACGAGGTGAAAGACGAAACGACGGGCATTGTTACGCTCCAGAACACCAATGTTCTGTACCTCATCTCCCAGTTCGATAACAGCGAGATAAAGTTCGGTACGGCGCACGATTTCGAGGGCAGCGTGTACGAGTATATCTCCTTCATCAGCAACCGTCTCGGTCAGACAATCGAGTACGAGGCAAGCCGCAACGAAACCGCGATGAGCACCGTGGACACCCTGCTTGACGCAAGAGACGAGGTTTCGGCGGTGTCAATGGACGAAGAGGGTATCAATATGCTTAACTACCAGAAGTGGTATAACGCTTCGTCAAGAGTGGTGACAACGCTTGACGACCTGCTCGACAAGCTGATTAACGGTACGGGCAGAGTTGGTTTGTAATCGGAGGTAAAATATGAGAATTACAAATTCCACACTGCTCAGAGGTTATAACCGCGACCTTAACCGTGTGCTGAAATTAAAAAACGAGTCGGAGCATAAGATAACCACGCAGCGCAGCTTTTCGCGCGCGTCCGAGGCTCCGCTGTCTGCGGCTAAGGCGCTGAACGTGAGAAAGTCGCAGTACTATTCGGAGCAGCATCAGGAGAACCTCAAGGTTGCGGCGAAGTTCTACACCGAAGCCGAAACCTCGCTTATTCAGGTGTCGGAGCAGATGGCGATTATCCGCGAAACGATTATCGCGGCGTGCAACTCCACCAAGGATTATCAGGATCTGGACATCTACGCTCAGCAGCTGGAGACCAAGGCAAAGGAGCTGTGCGCAATATTCAACACCGACAGCGCGGGACGCGCGATTTTCGGCGGCGAGAGCGACGATACCCAGCCCTTTTCAATCATAAACGACGCGAAGGGCAATGCGGCGATTGTTACATATCACGGCATTCCCGTAAACTCGATGAACGACTACACCAAGTTCCCGTATTCAAACGATGTAAACGTGGATATTGGTCTGGGAATGGCGGTTAATCAGGAAACTCACGAAATCGATCCCGATTCGGTGCTGAGGATTTCGTTCAACGGCCCCGAGGTTTCGGGCTGCGGCGCGGAGCGCGGAGTGGCGGACGTTGACCTCTCCTCCATTCAGGAGAGCAGAACCTACAGCCTGCTCGTATACGCGGGCGATGTGAAGAAGGAAATCACCTTTGTCGGCAAGGCTACTCAAGCGGAGAATGTCGAGCAGATAAACGAGCTTCTCAAATACGAATACAGAAAAGAAATCACGGCAGGAAATAATTACCCCGAGATGGACGCTCAGGGAGTTATAAGCCTGAGAGATAAAATGGGAGACGCGGTTGAGGGCGGCATTGTTTCCGTAATCAACAACCCCTATCCCGCCAACAAGTTTACAAGTCAGCTTGTTGTGGAGAACGATTCCAACTACACCAGCAAGTACAGAATGAACCTCGACGGCTTGCAGGAGGGCAAGACCTACAAGCTTGAAGTGGAGCTTGGCACGGGCGAGAAAAAGGCCATCGAGTTTGAGGCGGGAGCGGATAACCTCTCCGATCCGAACAGTCCGATTTTCCGCGAGGACGTTACGGTGCAGAACTTCCAGAAAGCTCTGGACGAAGCGTTCGGAGCGGGCAAGGTGAACATCTCCGCAGGCGATCCCACCAAGGGAATAGTCACCTCCGAGGGTACTACCGTAACGCTGAAGCAGGTGTTGACGGAGGAAACCGAGGAAGCGGAGTCCGAGTTCGGAACAGCGGATATAACCACCACCTCCACGGACGTTGCGGAAACCGAGTCGCTCAACCTCGCAAAGCTTGAAGCGGGCAAGACCTACGTTATCAACGCAAAGGTAGGCACGGACACTAAGAAGATTACATTCAAGGCTGAAAAGACTGTTTCCGACACAAAGAGCGCTATTGCGGACGCTTTCGACAAAGAGTTTGTTGACGGTGACGGGAATCCTCTCGGAAAGCTGAAAATCGACAACAGCGGAAAGTTCACTTACACACCGATAGGCGGCACTTCATCTGCTGTAACGCTTACGGAAGCGACAGCGGGAGCGGGAGAAACTGCCATTGACCTCGGCTCGACCAAGAATTACGCGATTAACCTTAACACGCTTGAGGACGGCAAGGAATACAGTCTGAAATTCATTGTCGGAAACGATATGCAGAACATTACGTTCACCGCGGGAGCGGACGCCGCAGCAAACAAGGCGGCTGTTCAGACCGCGCTCGACGCAGCGTTCGGAGCGGGAAAGGTTGCTGTTGGCGACGACGGAAAAATCACCGCGACAGGAAATAAGGCGGTGACCGTTTCCAACAACATCACTCCCGAAAGCGCATCGGAAAAGGTGTTCCAAAGAGAACAGGCGTATTCCTACAACTACATTCAGCTCACTCTTGACGCGGCGAGAGCGCTGCGCGCGGGCGACATAGCCTACGCTAACGGCTGTATCGACCGTCTGGTTACGGCTAACGAAAAGCTGCTGGTTGAGATTGCGGATATGGGCTGCAACGAGGAGTTCATCGAGTTCAACATCAGCCGTCTGACGATAAGAGACGAGAACCTCGCCGAGCGTCAGAACGACCTCGAAATCATCGACCCCGAAAAGGAAATCACGCTCTGGAAGCAGTACGAAGCGATGTACAATGCCTGCCTGCAAATGTCCAGCTCGGCAGTGCCGCAGAGCATATTTGATTACATAAAGTGATTTTAGGAGGTGTTTACAATGGATACGAACCTTTTGCAGATTAACACTATTCCCATTCAGATTGAGATTAAGGTTACAAACGCGAGCTACAAGCCTATCGAGGGCGACAAGCAGCCCAAGGTGAACATCACCACTCGCAACGGAGGTTATGTTATGGAAGCAGAACCGCTTAAACTCAACATCGACACCTACGAAGCGCGCAAGAGCCTCGGACTCGGTCACATGACGGACGGCGATATGCTGGCTCAGAAGGCGCAGGAGGGCTTCACAATCGCGTATCAAGGCACGGCTAAGGTGGCTTCCGAGGGCAACCAGCTTGCACGCGGTATGACCGCCGCTGAGATTGCGATTAACAACGCGAGAGCGGGCGCTACCGTTTCCACGATTATGGAATTCCTCCCCAAGGGCGGCGCTAATATCACCTTTGACGAGGGAAAGCTGAACATCGAGTACCAGATGGGAACTCAGGATTTCGATTGGGACGTAACACCGCAGCTTCCGATGGAGTTCATTCCGGGAAGCGTGGAGCTTATCGTCCACGACAGACCGAGGGTCGAAATAGAGTACATCGGCGGACCTATCTACGTTCCGCTCAGCGCTAACCCCGACTATCACCCTCCCAAGCTCGACAGCACTGTATGAGGATATTAAAATGAAGATAGAAACCAGAGATTTCGGCACAATGGAAATTGCCGAGGACACCGTAATTACACTTCCGAACGGCATTCTCGGATTTGAGGATACCCACCGCTACACGCTGATAGCCCCCTTGGGCGACGACAAGTTCCCTATGTGGCTCCAGTCGGTGGAGGGGAAAACCCCCTGCTTTGTGGTGTACGACCCTATGCAGATATTCCCCGATTATCGTTTTGAGATTACGGACGAGGAACAGGCGCTTCTCAAAATCGACGAGAACACGCCCTATCGCTGTCTTACCGTGGCAATCGTCCCCGATGATTACAAGAAAACCACGATAAATCTCCGCTGCCCTATTGTTATTAACACGAAAGACAATATTGCGGCGCAGGTTATTTTGGAGGACTATGATTTCAAATATCCCGTGTATTCCGAGGAGGGCTGATTATGCTGGTTATAACGCGCAAGCTCGACGAGGGCATTACAATCGGCGACGACGTTGAAATCACCGTGCTGGAAATCTCCAAGGACAGGGTGAAAATCGGAATTAACGCGCCAAAGGAAGTAAAGGTGTTCCGCACGGAGCTTAAAACGCTCCGTCAGACGAACGAGCAGTCCGCGAATGCGTCGGACGAGGCTATCCGTCAGCTGCTGAACGCACAGAAAGACAACAAGTGATTTCGCGCTCTGTTTATACGGCAGCGCAATAAGGATAAACAGGGTTTAAAGGAGGAGAAATACCTATGGCAGGTCTCAGACTTTCGGGTATAAATTCAGGCTACGACAGCGAAGCCATGATAAAGGAAATGATGTCTGCTTATCAGACTAAGATTGATAATCAGAACAAGAAGCTCACCAAGCTGGAGTGGAAGCGCGACGCATATCGCGATATAACACAGAAGCTCACCGACTTCCAGAACAAGTATATGGATATTCTCAAGAAGGATACCTACTTGATGAGCCCGACAGCTTTCTCTAAGTTCAAGGCGAATGTCACCACCAAGAGCGGCGCGGACGGAAAGGGTTTGTCGGTTACGACTACCTCCGGCTCTAAGGAGGCTAACTATACCGTAAAGGTAATGCAGACCGCGACTAAGGCGAAGCTTACGGGCAGCAAAATTAACCCCGCAGGTTTTTCTCTCGACCTTGAAAAGGCAGCGGGCGCAAACTACGAAGCAGGCACGGACGAAGACGGAAACGCAGTGAGAAACTACGATTTCGCGCTTGACGTTAAGGTTGGCGACGTTACCAAGACGGTTGAGTTCAAGTTCAGCGTTGCGGAGACGGACGGCGAGGTTACCGCGGAGGACTTTGCTGACGGACTTACCGCGGCTCTCAATCCGGAGCTGGAGGATTTGTTCGGCACTACGGGCAGAACCTCGGGTGTAACGGGCGCTGTAAATGCGGACGGCAAGGAGCTGTTCCTTGCGGCAGAGGCAAGCGCTGACGGAAAGACGCTTAACTTCAAGGTGGGCGGAAACGCTACCGTTTCCATTACCGAAAAGACGGGCAACTTCGGTCTTGCAAAGGCGGCTACCTCGCAGACTATCTCTATGCAGTCCTGCGTTACGGGCAAGAACACCGTTTCGGTTACTATCGGCGATACCACGCGCAATATCAGCTTTGAGGGCGTGGCTTCC
>JBJESC010000215.1:0-3055 GCA_051882615.1 Oscillospiraceae bacterium | reverse complement strand
TCTGCTGTCTGCCATTACCGCAGCCGCTCTCTCCATAAACGCGAAGAAGTTGGAATCGCTGCGCTGCTCTATCAGCTGGTAGTGCATATCGCCTTTCTTCCAATCCGTGCCCTTTTGTATCTTGTTCTTGGACATAAGCGCGTCCGCAAAGTTCGTGAACATATTCGATTTCTTGAACGGCTTGTCGTTTACCGAAATAAGTCCCATGCTAACCGCTTCAAAGCGCTCGTTTACGTTAATTCCCACCGTTACGCTCTGAATGTCGGAGGTTTCCGCCTTCATTGCGGCGATGTCTTTCTTCATCTCCGCAAAGCAGGCGTCATTGTACAGCTCGTCAATGTGCGCCCTGAACGCAAGCAGTCCCTCGGAGGTGAGGTCCGCTTTTTCAAGGCAGGCTTTCATCTCCTCAACGCACTTTATGTAGTCGTTTAACTCCTCAAGTCGGTGCATTAAGTGCCAAAGCCCCAGCTTGTCGTCCGACTCAATGTGCATTATTCCGTATTCGCGCAGGAACTCCACTCTCTCAAACAGCTTGGTGAGCTGCTTTCTAAGCTCGGGCTGGCGAAGCAGGTCGGCGAACACTTTCTGACGATAACGCGCAGTGGCAGCGTCGGAGGTCATAGAGGCGAGAGTTTTGGTTATCAGCTGCTGCTCCTTTACGTCCTCGGTAATCTTGCGGACGATGTTGTCAAGTCCCAAATCGTGGCAGACAGCCGCCGACAGCTTTGTGGTGCGGATATTGCTGCAATCGGGGTACAGAATACTGAACTTGCTCATTGTAACCTCCACTTCTAAAATCGGCTTAAAATCTTGCCTTTATTATAGCATACAACTTTTCAAATTGCAAGGTGTTTCATCATAATTAAATCTCATCTGCACACAGAAGCCCCGCCGTCCAATGCGGGCGGCGGGGTTACTTTATTCGGGAGAGTTTCTCACTTTTTCCTTACAACTGCGATGAACTTCTTGTTTTCGGCGGAGAGCTCCAGCGCAAGTCCCGCTCTGCGGGCGGCTTCCGTAGCTATTGAAAGCCCCAGACCGCTGCCGTTCTTTCCGCTTCGGCTGTTGTCGCCCTTTACGAACGGCTCTGCGAGAGCTTTCACGTCCAGCTTGTCGGCTTCGGCGCAATCGTTGGTGATTCGGATTTCTCCGTTCGCACACTCAACCGCGATACTGCCCGACTTGTCGGCGTACTTCACGGCATTCCCTATAAGGTTATCGAGAATGCTCGCCATAAGCGACTTATCGGCGGTGAACTGTGCAGAACCGCTGACGTTTAGCTTCAAGCCGTTCTTTTCAAGCTCACCGTCATAGTTTGCGGCAATATCACGGGCAAGAGCAGCGGCGTCAAGCTCGATTGCTGCCGTTTTGAAGGAGCCCGTTTCCAGCTTGGAAAGCTCCAGAACGTTTGCGATTATGGAGTCCATACTCTTTACGTTCTCCAGAATTGAAGCCGCGTAATGTGCGCGTTTGTCGGTATTGACATCGTTCTCCAGATTTTCCGCATAGCCCGAAATCACCATAAGCGGGGTTTTCAAGTCGTGGGCTAACTTGTTGGTCATATCCTTGCGGTAGTCCTCAACGGCATAGTGTGCGGAAAGCTCCGCATACTTAACACGAGTAAGCAGCAGGCTAATCAGCAGGCTGACTATCACGGTAATGGGTACGGCATACACAACCGCCCACTTAACGAGAACGCCCGTTTTCACCAATACCACATCTGCCAAGATGCAGCACTCGTCATTGATGATAACGTTGTTTATGCTTACTCTGTAATTGTCGGAATGGTAGGAGTAGAGTTCCTCGGTGTTTGAAATCAGTTTTAAACATTCCGCATTGGTATTGTCATCGCAAAAGGTGATATATCCGGGTGCGTTTTCATCAACGAAGTATTCGGTAAAGCCCGCGGGGATTGTTTCGTTAAGCGTGAACTTCTCGACAGTCGCGCCGCCCTCGGTTTCCTTTACGACAACCTCCGCGGGGATAAAGCTCTTTCCGTCGGAATAGTAGCGCGTTACACAATACGAATATATGTAGCTCTCCATATCCTCCTCGGTATAGTACTTTTCACGAATTATATCCGTGCAATGAGCGTTCGCCTCGTTGATTTCAAGAAAATGTTTACCCGACTTATCCTCCCGCTCATAAGACAGAATAACGGTGTTCTTCGGCGTGATAAGCGGGTTTCGCTCGCTGTCATAAATAGCCGTGTAAAGCGCAACACACTCGCTGTCGGTTGTAAATTCGGAGATGATAAGCTGAGCGTAAGCGTCGCCCCTGCCATTATAATACCCATTCTGAATAATGCGCTGTACAACTCCGCTTGGGAAATTCATAAGCTGGTCGCTCATATATCTCACCACGAAAACGGAGATTATCGCCGCAGCCAGAGCGCACACGATAAACGCGGGGATTAGCTTTCTCACGAAAATCTGTCCCTTTGTATAACGCTTTCTCCCCATTTTGAGCAGCTTTTCATTGTTCTTCATAAGATACACCCTTTCACCATTTAATCAGGTCTTGTCGGTCAGCTTGTAGCCCTTGGAAATGACGGTCTTGATACGGTCGCCCTCTTTTCCGAGTGCTTTTCTCAGCTTCTTGATGTGATTATCGACAACTCTGTCGCCTCCGAAATAGTCGTAACCCCAAACGTGAGTAAGCAAGGTTTCGCGGTCGATAACCCACTCCTTATGCTCCATAAGGTACTTCAATATTTCGTATTCCTTGGGGGGAAGCTCAACGGGAACGCCGTCAACGGTGACGGTCATCTTCACGGGCTCGAGAGAGATTTTTCCGCAGGTCATAGACCTCAATACGGTCATACCTTTCGCGCGTCTTAACATCGCGTTGGTCTTGGCATACAATTCGGCAAGCGAGAAGGGCTTCACTATGTAATCATCACAGCCCAAATCGTAGCCGAACAGCTTATCCTCCTCGCGCCCTCTGGCGGTGAGAAAAAGCACGGGAACACTGCTGCTCTGTCTGATGTAACGGCAAAGAGAAAAGCCGTCCGTCCCGGGGAGCATTACGTCAAGCATAACAAGGTCGTATTCGT
>JBJESC010000214.1:0-12620 GCA_051882615.1 Oscillospiraceae bacterium | reverse complement strand
TCCAGAGAAGTAAGGAGAGCGGCAAAGCCGCTGGATGAATTAGAAAAAGAAAAGGCATGCGGTTAGTGCCCGCACCGATTACTCCGCGAAGTCCCGCAGTACCGAATTCAAGGTCGCGGTAAAAAGCGTCGTTCTTTGCGTCCTCGTCCATTTTGGAGAGTTCAGCCTTGAGGTCGGGATCAGCGACAGCCTTTTCCGACCAGAGCTCGAAAGATTTACGAATATCAGCCATGGTAAAATCCTCCCGAAAGAAAAATTTAGTTATCCTTATTATAGCACACTTGTCTGTGAAAATCAAGGGGGAATTTTGTTAAACTTCCGTAATTTGCCTTGACAAAAAACTCCGTTTGGATTATAATGTTATATAAGTAGTTTGGCTGAATAATTTATATATAAAGGAGTTGCTTATGAAAAATAAACGAACCATAGCCGCCATTTTCTCGGCAATTACCGCGATATGCATTCTCAGCGTTGCCGCTATTGCAGAGACAGCCGCTCCCACCGAGCCCGGCACGTCCGATGCAGCGTCTAGTACTCCCGAAACATCGGAGCCGTCTGCTCCCGAATCTTCAAGCACACCCGCTTCTTCCACGGAAGCGCCGCCCGCTAGCAGCTCCGATACTCCCGCCAGCAGCTCCGATACTCCCGCTAGCAGCTCCGAGCCTCCCGCCAGCAGTTCCGAGCCTCCCGCCAGCAGCTCCGAGCCTCCCGCTAGCAGCTCAACACCTCCCGCGAGCAGTTCCGAGCCTCCCGCTAGCAGCTCAACACCCCCCGCGAGCAGCTCAACACCCCCCGCGAGCAGCTCAACACCTCCCGCGAGCAGCTCGTCCTCGGTAACACCGCCTGCAAGCAGTTCTTCATCGGCGGTGCAGTCATCGTCGAGCACTGTGGAAAGCTCCTCCGAGCCCGAGAGCTCGTCAAGCGAGCCGGCTCAGTCAAGCTCCTCCATCACTATCGGCAACGACTATCCCGATGTTCCCGCCAACACAGGCTCCAACCCCTATGTTGACACCTCCAGGCCCGCAGTTCCTCAGCCCAACGTATCCGAAGGTCCTAACCAGACAGACAAGATGAAAGACGCTCTGCCGACTATTATAATCATCAGCGCGGCAGTTGTTGTATTAGGATTTGCGGCTGCATTCCTGATTATCAAGTTCAAGAAGTAATACATAAATTAGCAAGAGAACATTTAAGCGCGTTACTCTTTTAATCACGTCACTCTTTTGACCGGCGAGAAAGGTGCAGATACGAGGAAACGCCACTGCGGCTAGGCTTTGTGCCTGCCGCAGTGGCGTTGACGAAGTAGATGTGCCTTTATCGCCGGTCTTATTTGTGGTTTTTACGACAATCTGATTTTCACATATTCGGATATAATCTCCACGCACTTTTCAAACCCAAGCTCGCCGCTGTTAAGGCAAAGGTCGTAGTTTCTCGCGTCAATCCACTCTCTGCCCGTGTAGGTCTTGTAGTACTGTGCGCGCTCCTTATCGGTTGCGGCGATAAGCTTCAGCGCTTCCTTTTCGTTGGTGATACCCTTAACCTCGGCTACGTTCTTAACGCAGCTTTCGGTGTCCGCATACACGAACACGCGGATTACGTTCGGCATATCCTTCAGCACATAATCGGCGCAGCGTCCCACGATAATGCAGGACTTCTCCTCCGCAAGCCGCTTGATTGTCTCCGCCTGAAAGTTAAAGAGATTTTCCTCGCCGGTGAACGCTTTCTTATCGGGGGAGATTTTCCCGCCGCCCGTATAGACGCCCTTCTTTGCGAACACACCCGCCTTGGTCTTTTCGTCCGACTGTCCGAAAAGTGCTTCGTTGATACCGCTCTCCTCGCTGGCGAGCTTTATCAAATCCCTGTCCCAGAACGGAATATCAAGGCGCTCCGACAACATTTTTCCGATTGTCCGTCCGCCGCTGCCATAGCCGCGCGCGATTGTGATGATGAATTTTTCCATACCCATTCTCCAATCTCCGATTCCGTTTCGGTTTTATACTTTCAAGCTTCAGACCAAGTCGGCAACCCCGAGCAGGGTTTCCGAAATAAAGTCCGCATTATGCTCGATAAATTCCTCTCGTGAGCCAAATCCGCAAAGCACCGCGCAGCACTTTATTCCAAAGCGGTGCGCCCCCTCAATATCGTGAAAACGATCGCCCACCATAAGGCACTCCGAGGTATCCGCGCCAGTTTTTTCCAACAGGTCGGCGATAACCTCGTGCTTCTCGTTTATTCTGCCGTCCATCGTGCTTGCTCCCACGAAGTCGAAATACTCCGCTATTCCGAAGTGCGCGAGAATGCGCTCCGCGAACTCGCGCGGCTTGCTGGTCGCAAGATATACGCGCTTTCCACGTGATTTAAGCTCCGAAAGAAGCTCCGGTGCGCCGTCAATCAGCTCGTTCTCAAATATTCCTCGGTCGGCGAAGTACTCGCGGTAAAGGCGAACGCCCTCTCTCGCCTGCTCCTCGCTCATTCCGAAGCGGCGTTGATACTCGTTGATAAGCGGAGGACCGATAAAGCTCGACAGCTCCTCGCGCGGCGGGACTTCGTACCCCATTCGCTCCAGCGCGTACATCAGGGAATTGGTAATGCCCATATACGGATTGGTGAGCGTTCCGTCAAGGTCGAAAAGTACGTTATTGAACACGTTATTCTCCAAGATACGCCTTCTTGACCTGCTCGTTGTCCATAAGCTCCTTTGCGTCTCCCGAAAGAGCGATTGTTCCCGTTTCAAGAACATAAGCACGGTTCGCAATGGACAGCGCCTTCTTCGCGTTCTGCTCGACAAGAAGCACGGTTGTTCCCGACTTATTGATTTCGGTGATAATATCGAATATCTCGCTTACATAGAGCGGAGACAGTCCCATACTCGGCTCGTCCATAAGGATAATGGAGGGCTTTGACATCAGCGCTCTACCCATTGCGAGCATCTGCTGCTCGCCGCCCGAAAGCGTACCCGCAGTCTGCTTGCGGCGCTCTTTAAGGCGAGGGAAGCGCTCGTAAACGCGCTCCAGAGTCTCGGCAATCTCCGCCTTATCCTTGCGGGTATAAGCGCCGAGCATAAGGTTCTCGTAAACCGTAAGCTGTGCAAACACGCGGCGTCCCTCGGGAACGTGCGCCATTCCCATCGACACTATCTTATGCGCGGGAATTTTGGTTATATCCGTGCCGTTGAGCTTTACAGAACCGCGCTTTGCGGGAACAAGTCCCGTAATGGTATGCAGAGTGGTAGTCTTACCCGCGCCGTTAGCGCCGATAAGGGCTATTATCTCGCCCTGTTCAACGCTGAACGAGATACCCTTAATCGCGTTAATCGCACCGTAATATACTTCCAGATTTTCAATTTCAAGCATTGACATAGCCGCTCCCCCTTAATCGCCCAGATAGGCGGTGATAACCTTCGGGTCGTTAAGCACCTTGCTTGTCTCGCCCTGAGCCAACTCCTGACCGAAGTTGAGAACGGTTACTTCCTCGCATATTCCCGCAACAAGCTTCATATCGTGCTCAATCAGCAGGATTGTCATATCAAACTTATCGCGTACAAAGCGGATAGTCTCCATAAGCTCCGCAGTTTCGTTCGGGTTCATACCCGCGGCAGGCTCGTCGAGAAGCAGCAGCTTCGGGTTGGTCGCAAGTGCACGCGCAATCTCCAGCTTACGCTGTTTACCGTAGGGGAGGTTAGCCGCAAGCGCGTCCTTCTCGCCGTCCAGCTCGAACACCTTCAGCAGCTCGACAGCGCGTTCGTCCATCTGCTTCTCTTCCTTGAAGTAGCGCGGCAGACGGAGAACTCCCTCTATCCAGGTGTACTTGGTCTGATTGTGAAGTCCCGCCTTTACGTTGTCAAGAACGGTCATATTCTTAAAAAGACGGATATTCTGGAATGTACGCGCAATGCCGCTGCGGTTAATTTCCACGGGCGGCCTTCCCGCGATGTTCTCGCCCTCGAGGAATATTCCGCCCGTTGTGGGCTTGTACACTCCCGTCAGCATATTGAACACGGTTGTCTTTCCCGCGCCGTTAGGGCCTATAAGTCCGTAGAGCTGACCTTTCATCACCTTCATATTCAGTCCGTCAACGGCGCGTAGTCCGCCGAACTGAATGGAAAGCTCCTTTACCTCAAGCATTACAGAAGGGTTTTCACTCATTTCCGACACCTCCTGCTTTACTCTTTATTTTGAATATTGATTTAACTTTCTTTGCAAATTCGGTAGCACCGATACGCTCTCTCAGAGAAACGAAGAACGGCGCGTTGCTCCAAATCATCATACAGATAAGAACTATTGCGTAAATCAGCATACGATAGTCGCCGACCTGACGGAAAAGCTCTGGCAGCGCGTACAGAATAATCGTTGCGATAATCGAGCCGCGCATACTTCCAAGTCCGCCCAGAACCACGAATACGAGTATCAGAATGGAGAGGTTGTAGTCAAACTTCTTGGAAACCATCTGCGTAATGGAGTGAGAATACAAACCGCCCGCAACTCCCGCAATTGCCGCCGAGAGCACAAACGCCATCAGACGATACTTTGTAACGTTAATTCCCACCGACTGAGCCGCGATGTAGTTGTCACGAACGGACATACACCCGCGTCCTGCCTTGGAATTGACGAAGTTCATCAGCACGATAAGACAAATCAACAGCACGGCAGTCACAACCCAAACATTGGTGTCCTGCGGGGCTTTAATTCCCAGAGGGCCCGACAGAATCGCCTTTTTAGAAGCCTCGTCAACATTCTCAACCGCCTTTGCAAGGGAGAAGTGAATGCCGTTCTTGTCCATTACGATATAGATATTGTTTGCGATAGAACGCATAATCTCGCCGAAACCAAGCGTTACGATTGCGAGGTAGTCGCCGCGCAGACGAAGTACGGGAACGCCGATTGCCACGCCCATAATCGCCGCCGCAACTCCGCCGATAATCAGCGCCAGCGTAAATCTGAGCCAAGTCTGAGGAATAGCGCTTTGGAATATCAGCGAAAACGCTCCCGAAACATACGCGCCCACGCACATAAATCCCGCGTGACCGAGCGACAGCTCGCCGAGTACGCCGACCGTGAGGTTAAGCGAAATCGCAAGAATAACGTAAATACCAATCGGAACAATCAGTCCGGCAATCTTGTTGGAAAGCGCTCCCGCACCCGACAAAATACCCATAAGCACAAAGATAACCGCCGTTCCGCCAAAGGTTATTAAATTGTTTAAAGTCGTCTTTTTCATAATTTATACCTTCTCGGAAATTTTCTTGCCCATAATACCCGTAGGGCGTACTACCAGAACGATTATCAGCACTAAGAACACGATTGCGTCCGAAAGCTGCTGCGAGATGTATGCCTTTGACATAATCTCGATTATACCGAGGAGAATACCGCCAATCATAGCGCCGGGGATACTTCCTATTCCGCCGAATACCGCCGCTACGAAAGCCTTGATGCCGGGCATTGCTCCCGAGTAGGGCGAAAGTCCGGGGTAGCTCGAGAACATCAGCACCGCAGCCACTGCCGCGAGTGCAGAACCGATTGCGAACGTCAGCGAAATTGTGCCGTTTACGTTAATGCCCATCAGCTTTGCCGCACCCATATCCTCCGAGCAGGCAAGCATCGCCTTACCCGCTTTGGTCTTGCTGATAAAGAGCGACAGACCAGCCATAATGATTACCGATACCACAATAGCCGCGAACGTTTCCATCTTAATGGTGAGCGCGGGGGTTAAATCCGCATAGGGAGTATCCGCAGGCTGAGTGAAGAAGAACGGTGCGTGTCCCTTGTACACAAGCAGGAAGGGAGGCGCACCCTCAACAATGGAGGTGAAGTTCTTCGTATCCGAGCCCAGACACAGCAGAGCGATATTCTGGAGCAAGTAGCTTACGCCGATTGCCGTAATCAGTACCGCAAGGGGCGTTGTGCCTCGAAGCGGCTTATATGCCACCTTCTCTACAATCACACCGAGCAGCGTACAAACGACAATGCCGATTATAACAGCAAGCCACACGGGACACCACGTTGACGACATCGCCAGAAATACGACGTAGCCGCCCGCCATAATGACGTCGCCGTGAGCGAAGTTCAGCATTTTCGCTATACCGTAAACCATTGTGTATCCCAATGCGATAAGCGCATATATGCTGCCAAGGCTTATTCCGTTTACCAGATAGGAGAGAAAGCTCAGCATAAAAATTTTCCTTTCGGGATTTAGTTCCTTTTTAATTTTCTCGGATTAAAAATCAATCTCAAGATAGCGCAAATCCGTACAAGAGAGTACTCCCCTGTACGGTCGCGCATTATTCGTTTATTAAGTGGGCTGTCAATTAAGCCTCAACGTAAGAGCCTACGCCGTCCTTAACGGTAATCTGCATTACCTTGGGAGCCTTTGCGGGCTCGCCGTCGGCAGTCCAGCTGGTCTTACCGGTTACGCCGTCGAACTCGATTTCTACCATAGCCTTCTTGAGAGCGTCGCCCAGGTCGGAGATAGAGATGCTAGCGTCCTTAACGCCTGCCTTCTCAAGAGCCGCCTTTACAATGTAAACAGCGTCATAGCTGTCAGCTGCGAACTGAATCGGAACTTCGCCGTTGAACTTCTCGGTGTAAGCGTTGGTGAACGCTACGGACTTAGCGTCGGGAGAAGAAGCTGCGAAAGGAGTAAGAACGTATACGTCCTGAGCAAGCGATACCTTGTCGCCGAGCTGCTCAATCAGACCGTCAAGTCCGTCGCCGCCGAAGATAGGCATATTGAGCTTGCCCTGAGCCTGCTGGAGGATAAGAGAAGCCTCCTGATAGTAAATGGGGAGGAACAGCAGGTCTGCGCCGCTCTCCTTAACCTTCTCAATCTGTACGGAGAAGTCGGTTGCGTTGTCGGAGGTGAAAGCCTGCTCGGTTACGATTGTAAGTCCCTTTGCAGCGCACTCCGTCTTGAAGCCCTCGAGGATACCGGTGGAGTAGTCGATAGAGCTGTCGTAGATTACGCCAATCTTGGTGCCGAGGTTCTTATCGGCAATGTAGTCAGCCGCAATCTTACCCTGACCGGGGTCGGTGAAGCATACGCGGAAGCAGTTATCGCCTGCGGTGATAGCGTCAACAGCAGAGCCGGAGGGAGTGAGAAGGAACATATTGTCCTTAGCAGCCTCTGCGGAAACTGCGATGCAGGGGCCGGAGGTAACTGTACCGATAAGCAGCTTTGCACCGTTATCCTTGATAGTGTTATAAGCGTTTACGGACTTTTCCTGGTCGTGCTCGTCGTCCTGCCAGTCAAGCTTGAGCTTCATACCGTTTACGCCGCCTGCCGCGTTGATTTCGTCAATAGCAAGCTCCATACCGTTTCTTACTGCGATACCGTAAACTGCTGCGGGACCTGTAACAGGGCCGATTCCGCCGATTACGAGCTCGTCGCCCGAACCGCTCTTATTTCCGTTACAGCCGGTAACGGAAGCTGCCATAACTGCTGCACAAGCAACAGCTGCAAAACTCTTCCAAAATTTCTTCATTGTTGGTTTCTTCCTTTCTTAACATAAGTGTTGAGCATTATATATACTGCGCTCAATTTTCACTTGCAACTTTACTATATCAAAAAATTCAAATTCTGTCAAGAACAAAAACACAACAATTTCCTAAATGAATGAAAGAAAAATTATGCAATTTTCACAAAAACGCGCAAAAATCCAGCGTTTTGTAAGAAATAAGCCCCACATTTTGTAGTGGGGCTTTGATATCTTTCGTCCGATTTTGAAAGTTTTGCGTTCTGAAAATGCAAAACGGAATTTCCGAACAGTCGGGAGAGCGAAGCGCCCCATCTCACGAATTGAGATAAGACTTCACCAGCACCTGAAGCAGCTCGTCGCGGTCAATGTGTCGGATAAGTCCGCGGGCATTATTGAACGTGGTGATGTATGTAGGGTCTTCGGAAAGAATGTACCCTACAAGCTGATTTATGGGATTGTAACCCTTCTGCTTCAGCGCGTCGTAAACCGTGGTGAGAATTTCTTTCATCTCATTTTCGCGGTCCTCGTGCACCGAAAATGTCATCGTCTTGTCCAGCATATTACCAAATCCTTTCCAAAGAGCAAAATGCTCTGTATTTACCGCGATAAACGCGGTTTCCCCGTAGTCCGCCGCGTCCTTTCGGGAAAAGGCTGCAAGGCGTCCTAAGCTTATTATACATAAATTTTCCCAAAAAAACAAGCAAAATCCCGCATTTTAGCTTCTCCGAGAGCGAAAATCTATCTTTATCACAAATTTTTGTAAGACCTTTTATATATGTTTTACAAAATTCACCCCCGAAAATCTACATATTTATAAAATTTGCTAAAACACTTGTAATGGAGAAAAAAATGTGATATAATAAGAGATATGATAGTTGTTTCTTGGGAGCAAACAGCTTCCGACATCTTTATAACTTACAGGGGGTATCCGATATGGCAGCAGGAGATGGCGGCTTCAGCACGCAAGTTGGCGGCTTCAACAAAAACGAGGTCAATGAGTACATAGGCAAAATCAGCAAGGAGAAAAAGGAGCTTGAGGCTGAACTGAAGGAAGCTCAGGAAAAGCTGAAAAAGCTTCAGAATATTTCGGAACAGGCTGACGCGAAAATCAAGCAGGCACAGGAAGACTGTGAAAAGCAGATCGCCGAAGCCAACACGCAGGTAAGAAACGAGCGCAAGAAGTCCGAGGAGCTTATTCTCCAGATTGACGACCTTAAGCGCAAGCTGAGAAACGGCGGCTTCAAGGGCGGCTCGACAGGTGACGCGGACAAGCGCGCAGAGGAGATTATCAACGCGGCTAACGAAAAAGCCCGCAAGATTATCGCAAACGCGGAAAAGACCGCTGCAAGTATGTCGGGCGGGGTTTCCACCAAGTCCGTTGACGTCAACGCGCTGATGACTCTGCTCAAGGGATTTCAGTCAACCGTATCCAACGAGCTTCAGAAGCTGAGCGCAAAGGCTTCCGAGGTGCTTAACACACCCGTTGCAAACATTGCGGTTCCCGCTCCCGCAAAGAGTGATAACTCTATGGACGGTTTCTTCTCGAACATAGACGAAGAGTCTTCCGACAACGATATGAACGGATTTGCCGATATGACAGCTGCCGAATCGGCAGGCGATATTACCGCGCCCGCCTCCAATGATATGGATATGGAGGATATGAACGTTGCTCCGCTCGACGACCCCGATATTCCCAAGAACGAGCCGAACGATGATTTCAGCAGGGATCTGCTTGCACAGTCTGTTCCCACCTCGGCGCTCAACGACGCTATGCAGGATTTGCTGAATTCTGCTTCCGGAAGCTCCGACATCAAGGGCAACGACGACTCCGTTGATTTCGATATGGGCGGCGACTCCGCAGACAGCGGAATGAGCGACATCGACGCGATGAATGCGCTTCTCGGTCAGATGAGCGCAAGCCTTGAGAGTGCAGGCGGCAGTGCCGAACTTGATAACGAGCCTGCAGAAGAACCCGCTTCCTCCTCCGACGATAATCCTTGGGCAAGCCTCCAGGCGCAGCTTGACGCAATGGAGAAGTCCGGAAACTACGGTGAGGACAGCACCGAGAGCGAACCCGAGGGCGAGACCATCACCGATGTTCCTCAGGCTCCCAGCGCGGACGACGCTAATATCTGGAATTTCGGAAGCTCCTCTTCGTCCGACGACGATATGAGCGATGATATGAGCGCAGACCTCTTCGGCTCTTTCTGATTCGGAAATTATAAGAACGCGGAAGTCGGCAGCGGCTTCCGCGCAACTTATAAAGTTTAAAAAAGGCTGTAGAGAAAGGTGCAGATGCGAGGAAACCGTATATCCGCTAGGCTTTGTGCCTGCGGATATATGGTTGACGAAGCAGATGCGCCTTTATCGACAGCCTGTAAATACGGTGAAACAATGATTGAACTTAACTCAAGCGAACTGAAAGAAAAAGCAAAAACACTCCGTGCGGGCGACAAGGTGCTGCTCTCCGGCACGGTGTACACCTCGCGTGACGCAGCGCACAAGCGCATAAAGGCTCTGCTCGACAGCGGCGGGGAGCTTCCCTACGCTCTGGACGGCGCGGCTATCTACTACGCGGGACCTACGGGCACTCCGGAGGGTATGGCAATCGGCTCATGCGGTCCTACCACCTCCAGCCGAATGGACGTGTACTCCCCCGAGTTCCTGGATAAGGGGCTTTCCGCAATGATAGGAAAGGGCGAGCGTAACGACGCGGTATGCGAGGCGATAAAGCGCAACGGCGCGGTTTATTTCTGCGCAATTGGCGGCGCGGGCGCACTTGCCGCAAAGTGTATTACCGAGTGCGAGGTAATCGCGTTTGAGGACCTCGGCTGCGAAAGCGTTAAGCGGCTTACCTTCAAGGATTTCCCGCTTATCGTCACCATCGACTGCGTAGGCGGAAACCTGTTCAAGAGCGGCAGAGCGGAGTATGCCGAATGAGCTTTCGGCATTATGTCCAATCACGGTTGAATACGTTTTTCTGCTTTGCATAAAAATTTCAGCCACAAATAAATTTTTGTTGACAAAAACCTGCCTATATGTTATAATATGGGTTAAGAGGTTTCCCGTAAGGAGCGGTATGTCCGAATGTCAGGTATTTTGCCGGAATTATCAGAATACAGCGACAATGAACTGCTTGACAAATCTGTCAATTGCTGTTCCGAAAGCGGCGTAATTGCAGAGCTTGTCTCGCGCTATATGAAAACGGTGTTTTCGTGTGCTGCAAGATACGCAGGCTCGGCGGATTACGAGGAGCTTGTCTCCGATGGAATGCAGGGATTGCTGAACGCTATCCGCAGCTTCAACCCCGAAAAAGGGGAATTTGCGGCGTATGCGGGAGTGTGTATCGAAAACCGTATGAAAACCGCTGCCAAAAGGGCGGTTTCAAGGACATCGCACATCTCCGACAGCGACAGCAGTCTTGAACAGCTTGAACGCGTCCCCGATCCCGCTCCCACTCCCGAGGAGCTGATTATGCGGCGCGAGGACGACAGGGCGTTCTTGGAAAACCTCAGGCACGGGCTCTCGGAAATGGAGCTGCGCTGCATAGAAGGCGTGGTTATGGGTTTCTCCTACGAGGAGATTGCGTCAAGGCTCGGCACGGACAGAAAGGCTGTGGACAACGCGTTGTCCCGCGCCCGTGCAAAGCTCAGGCAGTCGTATAACCTGTAATCGGTTTTGGTTTTCGGTTGGTATATAACCTTTTAGCTCAACAGCAGAGCGCCGCGGCATACGGCTGCGGAGATTTTCGGTGCAAGTCCGATGGGGCGAATATTTTTTAAGGGGTATTTTTATGACGTACACTGACAAAACACTGAAGTGCAAAGAATGCGGCGCTGATTTCGTATTCTCCGCAGGAGAGCAGGAATTCTACGCTGAAAAGGGCTTTGAAAACGAGCCCCAGAGATGCAAGGCTTGCCGTGACGCAAAGAAGAACGCAAGCAGAGGCTCTCGTCAGTTCTTTGAGGCTACCTGCGCTGAGTGCGGCGGCGTAGCTCGCGTTCCCTTCGAGCCGAAGGGCGACAAGCCTGTTCTGTGCAGCGAGTGCTTCGCTAAGCAGAGAGGAGAGTAATTCACTTTACGAGTGAATTAAAATGGCATTATCCACCGAATTGAAAGTACACGGTAGCACCTTAAAAAATTAGGAGTTCCCATCGACATCACTTTGGTAAATAAGCACAGCACAGCCACGAATGCAAAAATTCGTGGCTGTTTTGTGTTAAAAAAGGGGCAGCTTGTTTTGGCTGCCCCTCTCGTTTATTCCGTAATCTGCTTGTACATCTCCGGTCTGCGGTCGCGGAAAACTCCCCACGACAGCCTGAAATCACGAAGCTCGTCCAGGTCGAACTCGTGTATGAGCACCGTTTCCTCCGTCTTGGAAGCCGACTCAATCAAATCGCCCGTTCCGTCCGTGATAAAGCTGGAACCATAAAATGTAAGCTCGCTCTTCTGGAACGCATTCTCCTCGCAAGGCGCGATTTTCTCCGTTCCTATGCGGTTTGCCGCAACAACAGGAATGAGGTTTGCGGCAGAGTGTCCCTGCATACAGCGTCTCCAATGTCCGCTGCTGTCGCACTCGATAATCGGCTCGCTGCCGATTGCGGTGGGATAGAGCAGAATTTCCGCTCCGTCAATAGCCATACAGCGTGCGGTTTCGGGAAACCACTGGTCCCAGCAAATTCCCACGCCCACCTTGCCTACGCTTGTATCCCAGACCTTAAAGCCCGTATTTCCCGGCGTGAAGTAGAACTTCTCCTGATAGAAATGGTCATCGGGAATGTGGGTTTTGCGATAAACACCGAGCAGCTTTCCGCAGTCAAGCATTGCAATGCTGTTGTACAGCACGTTTCCGCTGCGCTCGTAGAAGCTGACAGGAATAACAAGTCCCAGCTCTTTGGAAACCTCCGAAAACCGCTTCACCGCAGGGTTCTCCTCGGTAGGGAGCGCCAGCTCATAATGCTCGTAGCGGCGCTCCTGACAGAAATACTTCGTCTCAAACAGCTCGGGAAGCAAAACCAGCTTCGCCCCCTGTGACGCCGCCTGCCTTACGAACTTTTCCGCCTTTTCTATCGACTGCTCCCTCGTTTCGGGAACAGACATCTGAATCGCCGCAGCGCTAATCTTTCTCATATTAAACAAATTTCTCCAT
>JBJESC010000213.1:0-12807 GCA_051882615.1 Oscillospiraceae bacterium | reverse complement strand
TCGTCCGCCTTTTCGGGGACTATGGCGGTGCTTCCTCTGCCGCGGGCTATGCTGAAGGTTACGGTTGTGTCCTCGTCCCATGCGCCGCAGTTGTACAGCTCCATAATCGCCGAGCCTATCATATACAGTCTGCGCTTCATCTTACGGTAGCTGCGGGAGTCGGGCTCCATTCCGTACAGCTTCTTAAACTGCATTGAGGTTTCGTTGAGGAACTCCACCAGCGTGTCTCCGTCATAAGCGCCGAGGTCAACGTAGGTTTCCTCCGTTCCTATTTCAAGGAGGTTGAATTTCTCCTCGGGAGGAGTTTCCACCTCAAACAGGTATTTCAAATCTCCGCTCAGCTTGTAGCGTATTACGTTCTCGAAAACGCGCTTTGACTGTTCGTCGGCGAGGAGCTTGTAAACCGCCTCGAACTCGCTTTTATGTGACTTTGCGTACTCCAAATCGAACAAGCCGTCCCCCGCAACGGGAACGTTGGGCGCGTAGAGCTCGTGCTTTTCGCTTATATGCTTGATATGCTCCATAACCTCGGGAATTTGCGTTCCGAAGCACACCAGAATTACGAAGTTGTCGTAGGTCTGCTCAATTTCCGCAAGCGTTTTCACGCGGTAGCCGAGGAAGCTGTGTCCGCGCACGAACTCGTCGCTTGCCATAATGTCCGCGGTGGGGATGCCCTTGGCGTCCAGAGTGTTTTTTATCTTCTCCGCGCCGTTACCCATTCCGTAAAGCACAACCTGCTTTTCCGAGGCTTTGAGATATTCCCACAGGTCGGTTTCTATATCATCAAGAAAAAATCCCATTTTCGTTTTCCCTTCGTATCAGACGAGGTGGCAGTCCTCGACTTCCTTTGTACATTCCACGAAAATCTCCGACAGCTGTTCGCTTTCCAGACCGTATCTTGCGGCAATTTCGTCAACCGACTCCCAACTGCCGTTGATGTAGGAGAGCGTAAGGTCGAACACGTCGCCGTAAAGTCCTTCCCGCCGCAGAATTCCGTTCTTAATATCGTCCGAAACGGGAAGTTCGTCAAGCGTTTGCGAGAGCGTCTTATCGTCAACGAATACTATCATCGACAGCAAGCCCATAAGGTAGAACGACTCGCAGTTCGTCTCGGCTTCGGGCAGAAGCAGGGAGACTTTCTTACAGAACTTCGCGTGGAGAAGTGCAAGACGGCTGAGCTCAATGCTGTCGTTTCCCAGAATTCTCTGCATTCCCATAAGGTAAATCCATTCGCGAAGACAGTCAAGCCCGAGCGTTACAATCGCTTGGTGAATGGTGGAAATCCTGTTTGCCATTCCGAAGTATACGGAATTTATCAATCGCAGAATTCGCTGAGTCATTGCGCTGTCGCGTTCGAGAACCTTAGCAATTGCGGATATTTCCGAGTCGGGGTTCGCAAGAAGCCGCATAACCTCCAGAATATTGATAGGAAGCGGCTGGGCGCTTACTCCCGACATAATCGCGGGCTTTGCGAAGTAATAGCCCTGCATAAACGTGCAGCCCAGCTTCTTGGCGTATTCGAATTCCTCGCGTGTTTCGACTTTCTCCGCGAGCATTATCTTGTTGGAATAGCGGCAGACATACGCGGTTTCCTCAATCGACTTGGGAGAGGTTCTGAAGTCTATCTTCACGAGGTCGCCGAGTCGGAACAGTTCGTTGTATGCGCCCGAGTACTCAAAGTCGTCGAGAGCAATCATATATCCGCGCTCGTGCAAGTCCTCCACCGCGTCAAGAAGCGCGGGACTTGTGAGCTGATTTTCCAGCACCTCGACTACGAGGATTTCGGGGGAAATCAGCTTGGGTATTCCACGGAGCAGCAGGTTTTCCGTGAAGTTGATAAACCCCTTTGCCTTTCCGATAACGTTCTTTACGTCCAGCCCGAAGAATGCGTTTGTAAACACGTTCGCCGTGCTCTCATCGCCCGAAACGCCCGTGTATTCGTTCTTTATCGCGTTGCTGCGGTATAGCAGCTCATAAGCGTAAACATTGTTATCAAGGTCGAATATCGGCTGTCTCGCCATATATACATTCATCTGATTTCCCTCCGTTTACGCAACATAATCCATTCTCATTATACTATATTTCCCGTACTATTTCAAGTCTTGGGGAATTTTTAAATCGTTTTTTGTATACTATTCACAAAACAGAGCATAATTTTTTTATCCGAATATTTTCCAGAAAAACGGCAAAACTAGGGTTGTCAGGAAAATTCAGGTCTTTTGCCGAAAGGCAGCAAGATACAATCGGAGAAAGGAATACTCTATGAAAAGAAGAAACGATAATGTCAGTATGAAGCTTATAGGCTTTGCGTCCGTAGCGGGTGCTGCGGCGATTGCCGTGTCCGTGATTGCCGCGAGCAATGCGGCAAAGCGAAACACCATTCCGACAAGCAGCGGGACGGATTATGTGTATACCTATTCCAAAAGCTCGGATGTTCCCGCGCAGAACAGTGTGCCTAACGTTCCTATCGGCAGTACGGAGAAGAGCAGCACAAGCTCCCGGACCGCCGAGCCAGTGAATAAGCCCGTCACCGGTCAGACGGGAAACATAATGCCCGTAAGCGGCGAGGTTTCTCACCCGTTCAGTAACGGCGAGCTGGTAAAGTCGGAAACGCTGGGCGTGTGGAAAACCCACGATGGGTGTGATATTCTCTGCGATGTCGGCACGGAAGTGAAATCAATGTCCGATGGAGTGGTGAAGATGATTGACAGCTCCACAATCTGGGGCGTGTGCGTTACCGTGGAGCAGACCAACGGTCTGGAGGTTCACTACTGCGGACTTGCCAAGGAGCTGAACGTAAAGGCGGGCGCGATGGTTAAGCAGGGCGAAATTATCGGCAAGACGGGCGAGACCAACGAAGCCGAAATGCTCCAGAAGCCGCACCTCCACCTCGGCGTAAAGCAGGACGGAAAATGGATTGACCCGATGAGCGTCATTACGCAGTAATTTGGAATTTCCCCTCCCTCGGCGGGAGGGGAAATTGTTGCGTTTGTGAAATCTTACCATTTTTATTTATCTAACATTGGCAAAAATGCCGATTGTAATTTGGAAGAAATAATGGTATAATATCAATTGTAAGAAACAAGCAAGATAGTATTGTGGCTTTATGGCCTACATACTTCTTATATATTTTCCCCAATTATTTTAGCCGATTTTGTTTTCCCCAAACGGTCGGCGAACTGTTTTGAGTTGCCGCAGACGTCCCCTTGTCTGCGGATTTTTTTTACCGTTCGTGAGGTATCAGATGTGCGATTTTAAGAAGTACATTGAAACAGGCGGCAAGACGCTGGAAGAAATCAAAAAGGCGATTAACGACATGGTAAACAAAGTCGTGGACGAGGTTGTGGACGATGTAACCGAGTTTGTGCCAAAGGATACCCGCAAGAAGATAAAGCAGGCGATTAAAGACAGCAGAAAGCCCGAATACACCGCGCAGAAAATCCCGCCGAGAGCCGCTTCTTCGGAGAGTGCGCCTGCCCCGAAACAGCGCAACTTCAACTACGTTACGGGACGCTTTGCGGACGAGCCCGCGCAGCTTGACCACCCTAACCCCATTGCTTACCCCCACGAGGCTATCCCCGAGAGTATGAACGCTCAGGACGAATATATGCTCAACAAGATACGCGAAATGCGCTCGCTGGAGGAGATAACTCACAACAGCTATATCGTCAAGCAGTGCGCGCAGATTACTCTGGTGCGGCAGGGCGAGTTTATGGCGGACGTTGAGGACGATTTCGGGCGGAGGGTGTTCTGCGCTATTCCGCACCCGATTTACGCGGCGATGTCCAACTCACAGCTCCGCACCTACTTCTCGTGGAGAACGGACGTAAGACGCGGCGTTTACGGCGAGGTGGAACAGCCGTATGTTCTGCTCTACTGCTACGAGCTGATGAACAGAATAGGCGTAACCTCCGCGAACGACGCGTTCGAGCGGCTGGTTGCGGTGTGGGAGAACTGCACAGTCAGCGCTAAGTTTGCGGAGCAGTATATCCCGCGCTGGATTAAGGACTTCTATGCGTTCAACAATGTTACAATCCCGCTTCCGAAGTGCTTTTCCGAGGCTCACACGGGCGAGGAATACCAAATTGCGGCGCAGATTGAAGCGGGGGACTACTCGGGAAAGCTGGAGTTCCTCTCCAAGAACTCCGCCTACGATATAAGCGAGAGCATTTTCATTGACGATAAAACTCGCCCGATGATGGAGGGCGCGGTTGAAGCGGCTCTCGGTGCGGTTGCGGAATACCTTTCGCCGCGCGGTGTGGAATTATCCTCTCTGATTTGCGGAAAGCTGAAAAAGGACTTCTCATGGGAGCCGTTTTTCAACGCGATTGTGGACTTGGAGCGGCTGGACGGCTTCCGCGAGGTGGAGATAAGCCCCGTAGAGCGGTACAGCGTGAAGCGCGGAGAGCCTGTGCTGGAACGCTTCGAGTTCTCGGTAAGCAGGGGCTTTGTGGGGTATGTGCTGAAGAGCGTAGAAGCTCAGCTTCGCAGGCTTACGGGCTTTTCAAGGAAGATTATCCCGAACATCAAGATGATGGAGGGCGACATCAAGAACCGCGAGAAGCTGGAAGCGGCGGTTTGCGCTCCCGAATTCGCCGAGGTTATCCCCAACGCCGTGAAGCGGTACTGCCAGAAGGCGGGGGTTGCGGTAGTGCAGAAAGCCCCGAAGAAAGCGCCCAAGCCATGGGACGAGCAAGCACCCGCCGAGCCTGTTGTGGTGAATATAGACGTTTCCAAGCTTGAAAAAATCCGCGAGCTTGCGGACGAAAACGCGCGAAAGCTGATTGTGGACGAGCTTGAATATCGCGAGGAAGAGCCCGCCGTTTCTCCCGACTATGAGGACATAGCCGACCAAATCGGAGACGACGAGTTCGCCGAGAGCGTTGCCGAGTACGCGGAGCTTGCTCCCCCCGAGGACGAAAATCCCGCGCCTGAACAAAGCACGGGTAATCCGAATTTTGAAAAGCTTGAACCCGAATGGCGGGAGTTTGCGAACAACCTCACCCCCGAGAACATTCTGTTTATGCAAAATATGCTCGGCGGCACGGAGCGCGAGTTCTGCCGTGAGCGCGACATTATGCCGCAGACGATGATTGAGGAAATCAACGGCGAAGCGCTGCTCGCACTCGATGATGTCGTAATCGAGGGCGGCGCGGTTCTGGAGGACTACGCCGAGCAGGTGAAGCAGATTGTCGAAGCGTTTAAGGGGTAACGAGCGAGTAAGCCTTGTCGGTGAGCGTAAAGCGCTCTGCCGCGCCGCCGCTCATAATAAGCTCGTGGTTTTTGGTAATCAGAATAATATCGAAGCCCATAGCAGAGCCGTTTTCGCGGCAGAAGCTGCGGGCTTTTTCACTGCCCATAACAAACAGCGCGGTGGAGAGCGCGTCACAGAGCGTGGCGTTCGGGGAGATTATCGTCACGGAGAGCAGGTCGTTATCAACGGGGCAGCCCGTTTCGGGGTTGATGATGTGCCCGTACACCATACCGTCCTCCGCGGTGAAGAAGCGCTCGTATGCGCCCGAGGTCACCGCCGAGCAGTCGGACAGGGCGAGTATTCCCACGTTTCCGTCGCCCACGGGGTTCTTCACGCCGATTTTCCAATCCGAGCCGTCCGGCTTCTTGCCCAAAGCGGTTATGCTCCCGCCGAGGTCGATAAGCGCGGACGAGATACCGCGCTCGCGGAGTATTTGCGTTACGCAGTCGCTTGCATAGCCCTTGGCGATTGCTCCGAAATCCAGCGTTGCGCCGTTTTGGAGCGTGATTTCGCTCCCGCTTTGTCGGATATAGCGGTAGTCCACGCGTTTGAGCAGCTCGGCGAGTTCCGCTTCGGAGGGAACGCGGTTTTCGTCCAGCGTAAAGCCCCACGCGGTCAGCACGGGGTAGATGGTGGGATCGAACGCGCCCTCCGTCTTTTCCGCGATTTCCAGACAGAACGAAAGAAGCTCGTAGGTGTCGTAGCTTGCGGAGGATAGCTCTCCCGAATTTATGCGGGAAAGCTCGCTTTCCGCATTAGTCACCGACCACAGGCGGTCAAGCTCCGTTATGCGCTGCTGTGCCGCCCTTATTGCGGCATTGCCTGTTTCTTGGTTATCACTGAAAGCGGTTATTCTCATTACGGTGTTCATTGAATAGAACGTGTTCTGAGCTTCCTCTTTTGCGGAGCACCCGCAGAACAGTAAAGCAACGCCCACCGCGAGGGTGAGCGAGAGGAGTTTTTTCTTCATTTCTGTATTGTTAGTCCTTTGCTTCGGTGGGTTCGTCAAGCTTAAATCTCATCTGTTCCTCCCAATTGTCGGGGAAGCCGAGGTGGGAGAGCCGAACATATTCGGAGTTCTTTCGTATCATACGCGCAATCGGTTTTACCACTCGCTCGTTCCAATTCGCGTGGTTGTGGTAAATCTGCTTCATCACCATAATGTAGCCGAACACGTTGGGTTCCAAATCGGGCTCTACGCCGTTGGGCGTTTTGGGGAGAACGGGGAATGTGTTTCCGTAAAGGCGGTTGTAGTGCGCACAGTAGTTTCGCAGCTCGTTAAGGCAGAAAATCCAGTTGTCCATTTCGGTAGGCGAGCAATGATAGTACTCGTTTGCCAGCTTCTTCTTATCCTGCGCGTGCATATCCTTGTAGAAGAAAGCCAGCGTTCCGAAGCTGAACAGCTCCATTACTACCCACAGCGGGAAACGTCCGTCGTACTTCGAATTGTAGTGCTTGACGAACTCGCGCTCGTCGTTGCAGTCGATAAGGTGGTTAATCCGCGCGATAAAGGTCTGGTGATTGTGCGTTCTTTCAAACGTGTTGGGATTTAAGTAACCCTGCGCTCCGTATTTCAATGCGTGAAAGTTGGAAATACACGCGCGAAGTGCGATTTCCACCTCCTCCAGAGCCGAGAGCAGAATGCTCCTCAGCTTACGGTCAAGCTCGTATATTGCGAGGATTTTCTCAAAGGTGGTGCCGTCCTCGTACTTATGCTTGCTGACTTCAAACGGCTCGAAGTAGTTGGAAAGGCGGTAGTAGTTGATGTATTTCAGCGTTTCGCGGGCGAGGGCTTCGTTCCTGATGATACAGCCGCGCTCGCGGAGCTTCGCTATTTGCTCGTTTATCGTTGACGGTATTTTCTCACGCATTTGGTTCTCCCTTTACTTGTGCAGAAGCTCGTGGATAGCGGCGGTTATACGCTTTATTTCATCTTCCGACATTTTCTCGTCCTTCTCGCCGACAAAGGTTTTACACTCGGGGCAGACTATTCCGATTTTAGCCGCTTCGGGAAGAACGTTCATCAGCTTTCCGCACTTGGGGCATTGCTTGGTGATTAGTCTCGGCATTTTGTCATCTCCCGTATCAGTCTGTCCAGAACACTTCGCGCTCGTGGCGGCTGTCGCGGGTCATCAGCGACTTTATGCTCTCGCGGGGGTTCTTGCCGTTGTAGCATATATTCACTATCTGCTCGATGATGGGAGTTTCAATATTGTGTTCGCGGGCAAGTCTGAATGCGGTCTTGCTGTTGATGTAGCCCTCTACCGTACCTACGGAAGCTACCGCATCCGCGGCGGGAGTGCCTTGTCCGATAAGATACCCCGCGCGGAAGTTGCGCGAATGCTGCGAGGTACAGGTGACAATCAAATCGCCTATTCCCGCCATACCCGTGAACGTTTTCCAATTCGCTCCGAGCGCAACGCCAAGGCGCGTGATTTCGGTCATTCCGCGCGTCATCAGAGCGGCTACCGCATTGTCGCCGAGCCCCATTCCGCGTGCAATTCCGCAGCCGAGCGCAATGGGGTTCTTCAATACTCCGCCAAGCTCGCAGCCTGCGACGTCATCGTTCGTGTAGATACGGTAGCACTCGTTGGAGAGTGTGCGCTGAATGTACTCTGCCGTGTCGCCGTCGTACGCCGCGCAAACCTCGGTGGTGGGGACAAAACGCGCAATTTCCTCCGCGTGGCAGGGGCCTGTGATTACCGCAATTCGGTTGTTCGGGAGCTCCTCGCGGAGAATTTGCGAGAGGCGGTTGCCCGTTGCCTCCTCCAAGCCCTTGCTTGCGTTGACTACAACGGTATTCGGGGAGATGTGGTCTTTAACCGCTCTCACCGCGTCACGATAGAACACGGACGGAATGCACACCACCACTATATCCGCGCCCGAAACGCAGGCGGTGTCGGTGGTAACTCCGAGGTTATCGGGGAGCTTCACTCCGGGGAGCAGCCGCTTGTGCTCGCGCTCCGTGCGGAGCTGCTCAGCTTCCGCTTCAAACTTCGTCCAAGTGGTTACTTCGTGTCCGAATGTGCTGTACAGCACGCCCAGCGCGGTTCCGTAGCCGCAGCCAAGAATTGCGATTTTTGCCATAGTTAATTACACTCCTGTTTGTTAGGCAATACTGCATAAAGGCGTTAGCCGTTAATGTGCGGTGTTGCCGTCATTTTGCCTTTTCGCCGAGCTTTTTCTCGGTGTGGGAAACAAGTCTTTTGATGTTTTCGCGGTGACGCCATACAATCAGCCCGCCGCAGAATGCCCCGATTATGCCGTTGATAATAAACGCGGGGTCTTTATCGAGATAATATCCGAACAAGGGAGCTGCTATGCAGAAGCAGGAGGAAGCGATACAGCTTCCCAGCGACACATAGCGTGTTGCCGCTACCAGAACTATAAATATTCCGAGCAGAATGCAGGCTATTCTCCAATCCAGCACGAAAATTGCCGAAATTGCGGCGAGAACGCCCTTGCCGCCGCGAAATCCGTAGTAAAGCGGGAAGCAGTGTCCCACAATCGCCATAAACACCGCCATATACTCCACCCACGACATACCGAGCGCGGGGTCGGTGGTGTCAACTCCGCCTATAAATCTGAACGCCAGCCGCACCAGCAGTACGGCAATCGCCGCCTTGGACACGTCGCCCACGAGGACTATTCCCGCCGCGCCCTTTCCGAGAACGCGCAGGGTGTTGGTAAGTCCCGCGTTTTTACTGCCCATTGTGCGAATATCCTTGCCCGTTTTCGCCTTGGATACGATAATCGAGGTGTTTATTCCCGCCATAAGATAAGGCACGGCGAGCATTAAAATGTAGCACAACCAGATCATTTTTTTCTTTCCTCGCTTTTGTCTGTTTTTTCGTTGACTCCGTTTAAATTGTCAATGTGTTTACCGTTGATTATAAAGTCTATGTTTCCGTTGAGATTACGCAGAACGGCGCATAATATCGCGGGGTTCTCGTCCGCTCTGAACGGCATATTGAGCGTTTTTCCGTCCTTGAGAGAAAGCGCGATTTTATTCCGCTTCAGTTCAGCGGAGAGAATGTCGCCACAGTCTGAAAACTTAATCTTCCAGTTTGCAAAGAACACGGCGGTGTTTCCGAAGAAAAACCGCATGGGAAATCTTGCGGGCTTCTCGTTAAGAGCAAGTCCCGACTTTGCGATTTTCCGCTTGAAAATCAGCGGCTCGGCGATGAACTCCACCGTGTAGAACAGCGACAGCAGAGCAAGCGCCGCTGTGACCATTCCCGCAAAGAACGGATTGCGGCTGAACGTTCCCACAAGCGCAAGTCCCAGCGTACACAGCGCCGTTACCGCCCAATTGCCGATAAGCGTTATGCGGTGAATTCTGCGGTATTCTTTCAAAACTTCGTTCATTCGTCGTCACCATTGTCTTCGGGAGTGGCTTCCTCGTTCTCCGCGAGGGGCTTTTCGGGGATTCGGTCGCGGATTTTATCTGCAAGCTCGGCAGGGTTCTCCGACTTTTCCGTTTTGAGGAAGATCAGCCGCCCTCCGCCCGAAATGCCGATACTGTTCGGGTAGGGAGTAACCTCGTCAATCATTGAGTAGCGGATTATTCCCGACTCGAACGGGAAGAAAAGCACAAACTCCGAGAGAAAATACCGCCCGTGAGAGGGTGTGGCAACCGAGAATTCCTCGATAAGCCTTGTTCTGTCCTCGGAGGGGAGATTGCTCAGGTGAACGCGAAGCCGTCCCGGTCTCGCAAACGCATTGAGGTACACCTCGCGCAGCAGAAACAGCAGCGCAATTGCTCCCAACACGATAAACAGCCACGTTATGTTCAGTTCCTCGCCGAACAGCAAATTTGCGTTAAGCGCAAGCGTTGCCATAACCGCCGCAAGCACAGCGGAAACGATAATCGGCACGGCGCGTGATTTCAGAAGATACGCTCTGCAAGCCTTGATAATCCTGTCCATTTATTCGCCGCGCTCCCTTATTGACAGCTTGATGGGAGTCTTGTCCAATCCGAACGTTTCGCGTATCTGGTTTTCCAGATAACGCTGATAGGAGTAGTGGAAAAGCTCCTTGCTGTTGCAGAATACCACGAAATTCGGAGGATTTGTGGAAGCCTGCGTCATATAGTAAATCTTCAGACGCTTGCCCTTGTCGGACGGCGGCTGAACGCGGCTTGTAGCATAGTTCAGCATATCGTTGAGTACGCCCGTGGAAATTCTGCGCGAGTGCTGCTCGTGTACTTCCTTGATAAGCTCAAACAGCTTGTCAACGCGCTGTCCCGTCTTTGCCGAGATGAACACGAACGGCGCGTAGCTCATAAACGAGAAGTCCGTTTCCAGTTCTTTCGTGAACTCTGCGAGCGTTTTGTCCGTCTTGTCGGGGACTGCGTCCCACTTGTTTACGGCGATTACGCAAGCCTTGCCCTTGTCGTGAGCGTAGCCCGCAACCTTGCTGTCCTGCTCGGTAAAGCCTACCGTAGCGTCAATCATCACAACGCACACGTCCGCACGGTCAACCGCCATAAGCGCACGAAGCACGCTGAAATGCTCGATATTTTCCTTAACCTTAGCCTTGCGGCGCATACCCGCCGTGTCGATGAAGATATACTTGTCCTCGCCGCGCACAACCTCGCTGTCTACCGCGTCACGGGTAGTACCCGCAATGTCGGAAACGATAGAGCGCTCCGTGCCCGTGATGTGGTTTACAAGCGAGGATTTTCCGACATTCGGCTTTCCGATTACGGCAACCTTGATTGCGTCCTCGTCATACTCGTCCGGCTCGTCGGGCGGGAGGTTCTTGAACACCGCCTCCAGCAGGTCGCCCGTGCCGTGTCCGTGTACCGCGGAAACGGAAATCGGGTCGCCCAGCCCCAGATTGTAGAACTCGTAGAACTCGGGCGGTGGAGCGCCGATATTGTCGTCCTTGTTTACCGCGAGGACAACGGGCTTTCCGCTCTTGGTGAGCATCTGAGCCACGTCCGCGTCATCAGCCGTAACGCCCGAGGTGAGGTCGGTAACGAAGATGATGCAGTCCGCGCTCTCGATTGCGAGAAGCGCCTGTTCGCGCATCTGCGCGAGGATAACATCGTCCGTTTTCGGCTCGATACCGCCCGTGTCAATCAGCATAAACTCTCTGTCCAGCCACTCACAGCGGCTGTAAATTCGGTCACGCGTTACTCCGGGCGTGTCGTCCACAATGGAGAGCCGCTTGCCGACTAATTTGTTGAAAAGCGTGGACTTTCCGACATTCGGACGTCCGACAATTGCTACTAACTGCATTTTAAGCTCCTAATCTTTTGATATATCTGTCGAGAAGCGCAGAGAGCTCGATTTCTCTTATCTGCACTTCCTCGTTTTTGTTTATTTCTTTACCCGAAACTCCGATGTAATAGTCGCCGTGTTCCATAACGGCGGTGTTCGGGAGAGTAAGCGTATTTACCCCGCGCAAATCGCGGGATATTCCCAGCCCCAGCCGCTTTAAAAACGCTTCCTTCTGCACCCAGAAGCGGATAAAGCTCTCGCCGTTTTCCACCGCGGCAAGCTCTTCATCACAGAGCACCCGCTTGTAGTTTTCGGGCTTGATTGCTCTGTCGCGGTGCTCTATATCAACGCCGATTTCGCCATATTCGGGATTATCGGAGAACGCAAGGCAAATCGCGTTCTTCGTGTGCGAGAGTGAGAACTGCAGGTCGCTGTTCTTGATATACGGCTTTCCGTGCGCTCCGTGCGTGAACTCAAGCTTCGCCTGCTTAATCCCCGTGCGGCTCTCAATCTCCGACAGCATAAGCAGTCGGGAGAGCAGGGCGTTTATTTTGTCCCGCTCGGTCTTCTTTTTGAGAACGCCGCTTCTCCTCGCGGGAGTAAGGCAGCCGAGAAGTCCCTCAAGACTAATCCACGGGGTATCTTCGGGGTATTTAAGCAAGATTATATCCATTGTCAATCTCCTGATTATGTCGGAAAGCTGTCGCCGACCTCAGCTTTCCGCGCTTTCTTGAACTGCGGATTGCTTTTGGTAACAATGCGCGTTTCAATTCCGCTTTCCGTGCAGAGGGTGAGCGTTATTCTTCCTGCCTGTATAATCGGCTTTCGGAGAATTCGCGCACTGCACGGCGAGGGATTTCTCTCCGCTGCCAGAAAGCAGAATTTCTCGTCCTCGTAGGGTGCGTCCCCGCCTTTCAGCCGCTTGTGCAGAGCAGACCGCTGAACCCGCTCCGAAAAATGACACCAATCGTCCTCGGGGAGCGGGCATTCGCCGCTGTGAGGGCAGGGCGCGGCTATCGAAAATCCGCGCTCCGTGAGTGCCGAGCGGAGCTTCTTCATCTGCGCGAACGAGGCGGGAGTTCCCGGCTCTACGATAAGCAGCTTGTCTGCGCTCTCGGCGAGGCTTGCAAGTGTTTTCTGCCGAGCGGCTTCGGGGAGCTCGTTCAGGCAGTAGGCGCAAATTGCCAAATCCGTTTTCCTTTCGGGGAAATTGCGGGTGATGTCACAGCTTTCCCATGTTACGGTAATATCCGTAATTTCGCAGAAGCGCTTTCCGAGTTTAAGCATATTCGGCTCTTGTTCGTAGGCGAACAGCTCCTCGCATTC
>JBJESC010000212.1:0-3104 GCA_051882615.1 Oscillospiraceae bacterium | reverse complement strand
GAACCGAGTTTCTTATGGTTTTTGAGGTCATTGAAAGTTCGGAGTACCGCAGTAGTAATATTGCTTGCAAATCAATAAAGAAAACGTAGAAAACATATTGAAAAACAAAGGAATTCGGTGTATAATTATTATGATTTAGTTTGTTTTAATCCAATAGCAAGTTCAGATGTTCTCAATTATGAAACCGTTTTGAGTACATGTAATGGGGGATTATATGAAAAGAATATCACTGTTATATTACAGATTTATCGGTACTATTGGCGGCATGCGAATGGCGTTTGATATGAAAAAAATTTATATCGCAACCATGATAGGTTCGGGATTTGCTTTTCTCGCCGCAGTCTTGTCTTTTGTTAACGATTTAGGATATACCTTAGTGGAGAATAGTTTAATTTATCTCGCAGTTGCGGCAGTAATAGTAGTGGTAGTAGCTGTTTTCAAGGGCTTCTATGATTATGTGTCTACCGCCCGCACTTATGTTCTAAAGAAAGATAATCGTTATAAAAAGGAAGTCCTGGAGCGGCTTACTCTCTCCAATCACATGGTTGAAGACGGGTATAGAATTTCAACGTTTTTCAACGGCTGTTTTTCTGAGTACTATGTAATGAGCGATGAATGTAATCATTACCTTTATACCAATTTCAATATCATCAAATTAGTAAAACATCGGAATAAATTCCAGATAGTCAAAGAAATCAGAAACTACGTTCCGTTTGCGGTATCTGCCCTTCTCAAGAACAATTATGTTACTTTTAACGGAAGTACTATCCGTCAGATGGATGAATTGTTTCTTGATATGAAAGCTATGCACGTCCAGCCGTCAAAGTATTTCGACGGACAATGTACAAATGAACTTGTATATGCGAAAATGCGAAACACTTCCGCTATAAACGAAGTCGTATATGGCGAAAATCTTTTAATTGACGAGAATAATTCACTTTATGAGCTTGATGACAGTCCGTGTTCAAATTACATAGGGGTTTCCACACTGGCGATAACCGAAGACAATTGCTTAGTTATTATGAAACAAGGAGCTGCGTCAAATGCAAATGCACAACGCTATGCGCCCTCCGGCTCCGGCTCGTCGCACGGCAAGGATCTTAAAAAGGCACAAACGCTGGGTGAGTTCTTAATCAACGGCATGGAACGCGAACTGTGTGAAGAATGCAATATAAACCGAAAAGATACTATCTTGACAACACGAGTAATAGGATATGCAAGGCTTTTAGAGCGGGGAGCAAAACCCGATTTCTTTGGAATTACAATGATTTCTTCAGATAGCCGTAACATAGCAAAAGGATTGCGCACATCAGAATTCGGCTTGATGAGTGACGATGGCGTAATGATTATAGAACTCAAAGAAAAGGTTGAATTCACCGATGAAGGAATCAGAAACATAAATGCCGTGTCAGAAGCTCTGGAAGGGCTGTTTTTGAATAATTCTTTCTCGGGTGCTCCCAGGATTTCAATTCAGCTCCATATCTTTAATGAAATAATAAAGAGTTTTCCTCAGTAGCCGTAAAGCTTTCAAAAAGCCCTTGACAAATTAAAAAAATGATATAACATCAATCGACAGATAGTCGGTTGGTTGTTCGGATTCTGCCGAAAACTTGTTTATCGGAAAGGAATATCACAAAATGAGAGTTGTTAAAGAAGCCGAAGAACGCAGAAACGAGATACTCGACACTGCGAAAGGCTCTTCGGAGAAAAGGGCTTTGACAGAGTAATTGCAAAGGCGGTTGGCGGCGAACGCAGTGAGATAAGCAAAGAAACCTGAGAGGCGGTGCCGCTTCCCAGGTCTTTTTTTCAAAACATATCCCCGCCGAACTCCGACTCGACATACGCTTTCCCGTTCTTCACAGTGTACTTGATGTTCACCGGAATGTCCTCGTAAACGCCCTCCCAGACATAATCCGCAGGCTCGGCGCTTTCAATCAGCGCGATAAGCTCCGACCTTGCCTGCTCGTATGACGCATGGTCTACATCGTTATGCTTGGTGGGCATTGCGACAGATGACCCGCCGGCGCCGTGGTATACCTCCAGATATAGCGGTGCGTTCTGACCGTCGCTTGCTTCAATATTGTAGGTATACATATTCTCCCAGTCGGCGCTTTGCCGGTTAGGCTCGCCAAAAAGCGTCCGTGCCTTACCCCAGAACAGCGCGTAGGTTTCATCGCCGGCTTCGCCCACTTCGTAGACCCACTCGCCGGATATGGTGTACTGCTTCGTGTTCTCGTAGAATTCCTCGCTCGAAATTTTCCTGAATGTGTACATATAGTCCTCCTTATCTGCCTGCGAACTCCAGGCACTGCCGCCGTAAGCACACCCGCTCATCATTATACAAAATAGCAGCGAAATTGCCGCAACTCTTCTCATTCAAAATCCGTGCTATTCTCTATTCCTTTTACAGAACTCATTAAAGGCTTTTTGGTATTCGTCATAGCTGCCGGTTTCGATATAGGCTCTGATTGCCTTTGCAAAAGGTTCGTCTATCCGGTCGTTGCGCTCGCTGCCTCTACCCACATATTTGAAGCCGAGAAATTCCAGTATTGATACAAAGAACCGGTACGCAAGAACGCACCTGCCGAGGTCGGACTCCTCTGCTTCCAGCAGCGGCAGATACTTTCCATGATACAGTCTGAACACCTGTGTGCTTTTCGGATCCCAGCCGCTTTTTAAGTCCCGGTAGCGGCATACCTGTTCCATACCGAAACAAAATCCGCAGACGGAATGGTACACCCCGGACAGCTCCTCGTAATACTTCTTTACCTTGTACAGCCTGCCCTCGCCGTTGTAGTCGGTGGTTTCATAGAGGAAGCTCTCGGCAAACGCCGGGAAAAACTCTCTTAGCTCTGGATTATTTGAATTCCAGAACATTATATAATTGACGGTGATCCGCCTGTTGATGTACGGTATGAAGTCCTCGGAATATGGCAGACCCCGCAGGTCGAACATCAGCGCGTTCAGAAATTCCGGTATATCCGTGTGACCCTCCCCGAACAGCCGCTGAGCACGTTCCATTTCCTCGGGTGTAAGCTCCCGCAGGGCAATCTTGTTCACCTTGCTGTCGAGGTAGCTTTCCGCAATGCCGTATTCGTCCGATA
>JBJESC010000211.1:0-3107 GCA_051882615.1 Oscillospiraceae bacterium | reverse complement strand
TAATTGCAGGTCCTGTTATCCAGATGCTTCACCCGAATGTACTGTTTTTTCTTTTCTCAGTAGCGTTAGGCTTTACTACATTGACTTTTTCAATGGAGTCCCCCGACTATCAAGCTTTGCACGACACGCTTGAAGAGCTTCGTTCTACGCGTGATACAATTGAAAAAGCAATGAATTCCGCTCAGATTGCCAATCAGGCGAAATCGGAATTTCTTTCTTCTATGTCGCACGAAATCCGTACTCCGATTAACGCAATTCTCGGATATGCAGATACTATCAACAGAAAAACCGCAGAAGAGGAAATCCTGAAGTATTCTAATAACATAAAGTCTGCCGGAAAGCGTTTGCTTTCAATGGTATGTGACGTTTTAGATTACTCAAAGATGCAGGATGATGATTTTTCTCTTCAGAAGGAAAAATACTCCACCTCGTCGTTACTTATGGATATTTTGTCCTGCGGTGTTTATTATTCAGAAAAGGAGAATGTTGAGTTCCGTTCAAAGGTGTCGGAGAATATTCCGTCTGCCCTTATAGGCGACTCTATGCGTCTCACTCAGGTTATAGACAACCTCCTTTCAAATGCTGCAAAGTATACAAAAGCGGGATATGTTGAATTCGGTATTGATTGGGAACCCGAGGCGGGCAGCATAGGAACTCTATGCGTTTATATTCAGGATACCGGAATTGGTATGAAGCCTGAAGACATTCAGAAAATTGCTGCATTCAACCGACTTAATAGGAATGAAACTCAAAATATCCCCGGTTTGGGACTTGGATTGCAGATAGCATCTAAGCTTCTTAATTTTATGGGCAGCAAGCTGAATGTAAACAGCGAATACGGCAAAGGCACTAAGGTAAGCTTTGAGGTTCAGCAAGAGGTTTGGGATATTACTCCAATAGGAAAGCTGAGTGAAAAGAGTGAAAGCAGCGATGTTATTGACTTTACCGCGCCGTCTGCTTCAATTCTTGCTGTTGACGATAACCGAATAAATCTTGAGCTGATTTTCCATATTCTTGAAGCAACAAAGGCTGAGGTAAGTTTTGCTCAAAACGGTAAAGAGGCTATTGAACTCATTAAGAAAAAGCACTTTGACATCATTTTCATGGACCATATGATGCCTGTTATGGACGGAATTGAAGCCCTTAAAGAAATAAAGAGTAATAATCTTAGCGATGCGCCTTGTGTTGTTGTAACGGCAAATGCCGTTGCAGGCGAACGCGAAATGTATCTCAACGTGGGATTTGACGATTATATCTCTAAACCTATTACTGCCCGCAGACTTAATGATGTTCTTCATAAGCATCTGCGTAAGGACTTGATTATAAGTGGAACAGAAGAAGATACTCCTGAGATGATGTCGGAAAATTCGGGGGGAATTCTCAAGCGGTTGTCCGATATTCTGAATGTAACTTCCGGTATGGCTTTCTGCTGTAATGATACGGAATTTTACCTCCAGATAATTATGACGTTCCTTGAGGAGGATAAGTCCGAAGATATTATTAAAACGTATAACGAGAAAGACTATGAGAATTATCGCATTATAGTCCACGCCCTGAAGAGCACATCCAGAACAATCGGTGCAGAGGATTTGTCCGAAGAAGCAAGAAAGCTTGAAATGGCTGCTCGTGAAAACAATACCGGCTATATTGACGAAAACACTCAGCGTGTTTTGTTGGTTTACAAAGACTTGATGAACAAAATAAGAAATGTTCTCGATAACGTATGATTAAATTTCAATCCCCGCTGCACATTGAACGATGAGCAGCGGGGATTTTTCAATATCTATATCCAATTGTCAGAGCGGCAATGTTTTTATCAACAAGTTGGGACTTTTTAGGTGGAATTATTTTATGAAAAGCATTTTCAACGGTTTTTAAATCAATATCTGTAATCATCTCTTTGCATTCTTTGAGCATTTTTCCAAGTAAAATAATGTTTCCCATTCCGTCAAGACCTTTTTCTTCCGCCAGCTGTGAAGCAGGGACAGCAAATATCTCAACATCGTCGCGTATGATATCTGTTCCTGCAATACTGCTGTCAATGAAGACCTTTCCTTTGGGCTTAACTTTTCCTGAAAACCTCTCAAGTGATGGGTCGTTCATTGCAATAAGAATATCAGGTTCTGTAACTAATGGTGAACCGATAGGCTCATCGGATATACAAACCGAGCAATTTGCTGTTCCACCGCGCATTTCCGGACCATACGAAGGCAGCCATGAAATCTGCTTTCCACACAGCATTGCGCTATATGCAAGGCATTTTCCCGCAAAGAGAACGCCCTGTCCTCCGAAGCCCGAAACAATAAATTCTGTCAGCATATCTGTATTCCTTTCACTTATCCTCGTTCCATACCGATACATCTTTGTAAACGCCTAAAGGGAAATAGGGTATCATTTCGGAACGAACTCTTTCCATTGCTTCAGCAGGAGTCATCCCCCAATTTGTCGGACAAGTAGACAGCACCTCAACAATTGAGAAGCCGCGCTTATTTATTTGATTTTCAAATGCTTTTCGTATCGCTTTCTTCGCTTCCTTAATATGTGGAATGTTGTCAACGGAGACTCTCTGTGCAAGTGCGGTTCCGTCAGCTTGTGCAAGCATTTCGCATACCTTGAGCGGAAATCCCTGTACAACAGGATCACGACCATAGGGGGTGGTCTGCGTCACCTGTCCGGGAATAGTAGTTGGAGCCATCTGTCCGCCTGTCATTCCGTATATTGTGTTGTTTACGAAGATTATTGTGATATTCTCCCCACGAGCTGCTGCGTGAACGGTTTCGCAAGTACCGATTGCAGCAAGGTCACCGTCGCCCTGATAAGTAAACACGACACAATCGGGATTTGCACGCTTTACTCCCGTAGCAACAGCGGGAGCTCGTCCGTGCGGCGCTTCAATCATATCGCAATTGAAATAATCATAAGCCATTACCGAACAGCCAACAGGACATATTCCTACGGTATTTCCCTCAATCCCCATTTCGTCTATAACTTCCGCAACCAATCTATGAATAATTCCGTGAGTACACCCCGGGCAATAGTGCATTGAAACATCGCATAATGAGTGTGGTTTATCAAATACAACAGACATATTATTTTATCCTTTCCGA
>JBJESC010000210.1:0-3109 GCA_051882615.1 Oscillospiraceae bacterium | reverse complement strand
TTATTGATTATAACACTTGCCTCTAGGCTCGTCAAGGCTTTTGTGGTATATTTCTCGTAATTCCACAAATATAGTCTTTTTCACAATTTTGTAGGAGGATTTTTATCGCTATGGAGAGCAAAAACACCTGTGTTGAGGTATTTGGCAAGCGGCTTAAAGAGCTGCGTAAAGCTAATGGCTACACGATTGAGCAGTTCGCTGATATGGTAGGCATTTCAAAAAGCACACTCGGCTACTACGAGAATGACAAGCGTATGCCCGATATCGAGATACTCGCCCGAATAGCCGACACGCTGAATGTGAACGCAGATTACCTTATCGGCAGAACGAACACGACAGCGCAGAAAGGCAAAATGAAAACTGTGTGCGAGTTTACGGGGTTGTCTGACAATGCCGCAGAGTATTTAGCACAGCTTGTCAAGGATAAGGATTACGAAAAGCTGTCAATTATCAATCACTTGTTTGATGAGTTGACCGAGGACTATGATTTTTACTGCTATGAAACGCAGAACGGAGAGGAAACTGCGAGCAGCGTTCTCGGTGCATTGTTCCTCTATTTTGAGAGGTGTTCGGACACCGACAGCGTGTGGAACGAGTTTGCTGACTTGGGCAACAACAGGCGCAAGGAGATACTTGCGGCGGCTTATAAGCAGCTTCTTCTCAATCAAGTTACCGACCTTGTTAAGACGAGCGCCGAAGCGTATAGGCGAGATAACGAGCCGATGTAACGATAACTCCAAAGCTGAAAAGAATAATTTAACCCTCCTGCGTTCGGGCTGAATGACGGGAGGGTTTCTCTTTTATACGGAAGGTCACATAGAGATAAATCTATTGCTTGGTTGGATTTAACCAATAAAAGAACAGAGGTAAAAGTTTGAGGTCGGGAGATTTATCTTCCTGATTTGAGAGAGCAATCGACTTGCTCTCGTTCCGACAGCTTGAAAGTCCGAACAAGCTGCAAGACAACGTACTCGTTTCTATGGCAGGGCTAAAGCCGAGCGCACTTAATCCTTTTGCGGAGCGTAGCTTACCACTATACGCTTGCGTGGATAACGATGAAGCAGGCTCACGGTTTATCTCGGAGAACAACCTCATTCCGTGCAACAAGGTTTTGGCTTACAGCGGAGTTAAGGACTTTAACGAGCTGCTCCAAAAGACCATTAGCACCCATGAGCTGATAGATAAATCTCAATCGGCTCAAAATTTACCCACCGAGCCGAGCAAGGTAAAACCACCGCCGCACTCTCACAAAGCTCGGCGATAGAGGAGATAAATTTCTGAGGTCGGGAATTTTATCTCCCTGCTACGACACAGGTAAATTTTCATAGCAAGGATTTTTACCTTGCCTGTGTAACCACTTAAAATTGAGGTGAGGAAGATTTTATCTTCCCAACTCTCCGCAAGTCCATTTTGGAGTTGCGGAGTTTAAGTCGCTGACCGTGGGGTCAAGCGAAAAGGGGCTTCAGGGGCTTAACCCCTGACTCAATGCCTTATTGTGAAGCTGGGCGTAACAATATGGCTATTGAGTATAGCTTTATTGATTGAAGCCGAAAAAATAGCCCTGAAATCAAACACCCAAAAATAGCCGCACCGCTAGGATAGACAAGGGGTAATCGAACACAACAACAGAATTTTCATCGCCAAGAAGGTGGACGGCGAACGGGTACAGGATAACATTACCTATGTTCTGCTTTGTCTTGCAGGCGGAATTTTACTTAGAACGGGACTTGGCGCGATAAGCAATCAGACGCTGAAAAGGACAAGTCTTATATAACCAAAAGCGGAGCGTGCATTGACACAGCTCCGCTTTTTTGATAAAATTATCTTATATGGGATAACTTTAACAAAACTTTAACATTTGCGTGTTACAATGATAGTATTCTCAAAGTGGAGGTACAAAAATGAAATCAGCAATATATATGGGCAAGAAAAGTATCGAGGTAAGAGAAGTTCCTATTCCAAATGTTGGTGACAACGATGTCCTGATAAAAAATATCTGTTCAAGTATATGCGGCACCGATGTAGCTGTTTATACCAAAGGTACAGGAACAGGACATAAAATAACCGTTGGAATGGAGTTCGGACACGAAACATTTTCAGAGGTTTACGCCGTCGGCAGGAATGTTACCGAATTTCGGATTGGACAGCGTGTTTATCCTTACCCCCTATTTGCGAAAAACGATACAAGCCGCGCAGGAACAATCGGCGGTTTTTCGGAGTATATTCTTGTTCCCGAAGCAAGGCTTAATCATTCCCTTTATCTTGTCCCCGACAGTATCAGCGACAGGCTGGCTTGTCTTATTGAACCCTTTACCGTAGGCTGTCGCGCAGCAAGGCGTTCACAGCCCAAAAGTAGCGAAAATGCAGTGGTGTTTGGCTGCGGAACAATCGGAATAGCCGCTGCAATTTCCTTAAAGCATTTTGGCGCAGGTAAGGTTATGCTTGTTGATGTTTCCGATTTCAGACTTGATATTGCAAGAAAACTCGGCTTTGAAACCTGCAATAATAACAGCGAAAACTTTTTTGATAAAGCTATAGTGTATTTTGGAGAAGCTGCCGGACTAAACGGAAAGACCTTTGACGCTGATATTTTTATCGATGCCGCAGGCGCTGAAAGTGTTCTTGACGAGTATATGAACCACGGTAAATTTGAAAGCCGATTTGTTTCGGTAGCGGTTAATAATGCAATACGAAATCTCGACCTGCTCCATCTCACTTATGCACAGAAAAGCATTATTGGTTCAGGCGGATATACTCCAGATGATGTTCACGATGTTATGCAGATTATGGAGAGCGGAAGGTGGGATATTGAGTCGATTATCACCCACGAATTCCCTTTGGATAATATCTCGGAGGCAATAGAAACCGCAGGACAAAGCGACCGGGCGTTCAATGTTATTATAAAGTTCTGAGGAGGACAAGATGTTCAAGATATTGGTTGTTGAGGACGACCGCGAGCTAAACCGAACGGTCTGCGCGTTTCTCAACCAAAGCGGGTATGAAGCAACCGGCTGTCTTGGCGCTAATGAAGCCTACGACGCGATGTATGAAAATGTGTTCGACCTTATCATTTCGGACATTATGATGCCGGATATTGACGGCTTTGAGT
>JBJESC010000209.1:0-3111 GCA_051882615.1 Oscillospiraceae bacterium | reverse complement strand
CCAGCCCGCCTGCGCTCAATTTGTACAATCTGACGATGACACGATGTCATAAGGCGTTCGCCCAAAGCGCAGCACGGACGCTGCGCAAAAAGGGCGAACGCACTATAAATCTGCTGGCGCAATCGCACGACAATAATTGTGCGGTGTTGCCTTAAATATAAACGAAAGAAGGTATATCAATGCAAAAGAAACAAGTGTATAACCCTTTTCTTCCGCTTAACGAATACATTCCCGACGGAGAACCGCACGTTTTCGGCAACCGCGTTTACATTTTCGGCTCGCACGATAAGGAGGGCGGCTATACGTTCTGTATGGACGATTATGTAACGTATTCCGCGCCGATTGACGATTTATCGGATTGGAGATACGAGGGAGTTATCTATAAATCCTCTCAGGACCCGCACTACCCGAACCTGAAGTATATGTATGCGCCCGATGTCGTTCAAGGAAACGATGGGCGGTACTACCTTTATTACTGTATGGGCGGTGATTACGGTTACGGAGGATATACGCGCCCGATAAGCGTTGCGGTATGCGACACTCCCGCGGGAAAATATGAATTCCTCGGATATGTACGCTACCCCGACGGTTCGCCCATGATGAAATACATCTGCTTCGACCCTGCGGCGCTCAACGACAACGGAACAATCCGTATTTACTACGGAACGCAGTACGGCTACGAGGAAGAACCCGATTTTGTGGAAAACGACAAGTACATTCGCTGCGAAATGGAAATGTTCGGAAGAACGAAAGAGGAAATTCTCTCATACCCCGACAGCATAATGGGGCCTGTTATGGTTGTACTTGAAGACGATATGCTCACCGTTAAGGAAGAACCCAAACACATTATCCCCTACAAGGTTAAGGGTACGAGTTTTGAACAGCACCCGTTCTTTGAGGCTTCGTCAATGAGGAAAGTCGGGGATAAGTACTACTTCGTATACTCCTCGTGGCTTAATCACGAGCTTTGCTATGCCACAAGCGACTACCCCGACCGCGATTTCGTATTCGGCGGCACGATAGTTTCAAACGGCGATATAGGCTATAACGGAAGAACCACCGAGGAAAAACTTAATATGACGGGAACAACTCACGGAAGCATCGTTGAAATCAACAATCAATGGTATGTGTTCTATCACCGTCTTACTCACAAATCCGATTACAGCAGACAGGCGTGCGCCGAGAAGATTTCAATCGCTCCCGATGGAAGCATTGCACAGGTTGAAATCACCAGCTGCGGTCTGAATAACGGTGCTCTCAAATCCGAGGGCGCTTATCCCGCCCCTATTGCCTGCAACATTACCAACGGTCATATGCCTTACGGCTCTAACAGCATATATACATTCCCATTCCCCAATGTCACGCACTGCGGCGACGAGCGCTTTATCGCCGAAATCGGGAACAACACGCTTATCGGCTACAAGTATTTCGATTTTGCAAACGTATCCGAAATCGGAATTACCGTAAGAAAAGAAACCGAGAAAAACAAGGTTATAGTAAACGCGCCGCTTCGCAGAGACGAAAGATGTGACGCGGAAGTTGCAAGGTGTATGGCGTATGACGACGAGCTCGGCGCGCCCTTACAGGCATACATTGACATTCTGACAGCCGAAAACGGCGAGCCTGTCGGGAAAATAGTTATTCCCGATGATTTCAGTGATGAATGGAGCAGGCTTACGGCAAAGGTAAACGTTCCGAACGGAATTCACCCGCTGTTTTTCGTATATCACGGCAAAGGCACAATTCAGATGAAAGAATTTGAGTTCATCAAAGCTTAATCAAAATGAAAAGCATTTTGGGAGCACAGAAAAAAACAATACGAGGACAAAAAATTTTTTATTTTCACCTTGACAAACTCAAAAACATATGCTATAATAAACGAAACTCTTTGCACTGCATACAAATCTACAGTACAAACTGAGCAGACCGTGACAATTGGTCATGGAGTCGGGTCACACAGTGACAGTGGTTGCATCCACGGGACAGTAGTTACTTTTACTGATTCGTGGGTGTTTTTTTGTACCCTTTTTTCCGTAACCCCCACAAATTCGGTGACATCGAGTAAACCAAACATTATCGGAGGTAACTATTATGGAAAAGAACAACTCAACCGCAAACAACGCTGCCGTATCCGAGAACGAATTTCAGAAAACGGCAAACAAGGTATCGCTCATCACCATAGTGGGCAATATGGCGTTGTCCGTAATCAAGCTGGTTGCGGGTATCATCGCCCATTCGGGAGCTATGGTAAGCGACGCCATTCATTCCGCGTCCGATGTATTCAGCACATTCGTGGTTATTATCGGAATTAAGCTGGCTTCCAAAAAGCCCGACAAGGAACACCCCTACGGTCACGAGCGAATGGAATGCGTGGCAGCGATTATTCTCGCCGTGGTTCTGCTTATCACAGGTCTTGGGATAGGCGCACAGGCGGTTAAGAATATCCTAAGCGGCAATTATGCCGATTTGCAGGTTCCCGGTGTGCTTGCTCTGGTTGCGGCAATCGTCTCCATTGTATGCAAGGAAGCGATGTATTGGTACACCAGATACTACGCAAAGAGGATTGACTCGGGTGCGCTTATGGCGGACGCCTGGCACCACCGTTCGGACGCACTCTCCTCGGTAGGCGCTCTTATCGGTATTGCGGGAGCAAGACTTGGCTTCCCGATTATGGATTCTATCGCAAGCCTTGTTATTTTCGTGTTTATAGCAAAGGCGGCATACGACATTTTCAAGGACGCAATGGACAAAATGATTGACCACTCCTGCGACGAGGACACGGAAAAGCAGATTTTCGACTGTGTTATGAAAAACGAGGACGTAAAGGGCGTTGACCTGCTGCAAACCCGTATTTTCGGCAACAAAATCTACGTTGACCTTGAAATCAGCGCGGACGGCTCTTTCACTCTGCACGAAGCGCATCGTATCGCAGAAGCCGTACACGACGACATCGAACAGAGCTTCCCCAAGGTAAAGCACATTATGGTACACGTCAACCCCGCAAACGAAGAAGAGTAAATTTTGAATACATATCGGCAGGATTTATTATCCTGCCGTCAGGCTGTCGATAAAGGCACATCTACTTCGTCAACGGTACCACGGCAGGCATTA
>JBJESC010000208.1:0-3120 GCA_051882615.1 Oscillospiraceae bacterium | reverse complement strand
TTATGTTCTCATTTGCTTTTTTGGCAAACAGCTCATAGTCCATAACAACTCCTCCCCAAATTCCGATATGTCGCTCCGTTGTTTTCCACCTTATTATATCACATCTGACATCATTAGTCAATCAATTCCCACTAAGAACGGGACATTATGTCTCGTTTCTCGTTTCATATACGATTACTATATAGAAAGGAACAACCATGAACAACGAAAACAGAACCGTAGCCGGTTACAAGATAATCAAGTCGCTTACCGTTGCCAACGCGGAGTATGTTCTCGGACAGAACGAGAACAACCCCGATTTCTACGCAACATGGCGCGTTTTCGACCACGACAATTTTCAGTGGGGAGCGTATTTCACGGGCAAGGACGGCACACAGAACCTCCTTGCAGCAGAAAAGTCGCTTTGCCAGCGCGCTTTGACCGAGGTCAACAACAATTACCCCGAAGAAGAAATTGAGTTCACAACATCTGCTATCGTCCGCACCTTGTTCGGCGAACGCCACCGTTTCGGGCTAACACAGGACGAAATGGCTATGATACATCATGCGGTTGAGCGCCAAAATATAACCGAGTCTATATCGACAATGGTTGCCGATAAGAATATTGACCCATATTCAGAGAATAACGCAAAGCTCATTGCCAAAATCGCCGATAAGTTTATAAGCGATTTCAATCGGGGCTTAGGTCACGATGTTGCGCTTGAGGAATACATCAAAGAACACATCGCCGAGTTTGAAAAAGACCTTGCTCCCAAACTGTACGACACGAGCTATCTTGACACATCTCCCTGCTCGGACTACACCGGCAAGGTAATGCTGCTGCGCCCCGACGCACTTTCAGAGGAATACAGAGAATCAAAGTATCAGCTTTTTCTTGCAGAAGCCGGTTTTGGCTGTAATCCCAACGGAAGTGGTCGTACTATATTCGGACACTATCTATTTGACAAGGAAAGAACAAGTATGTTACGCCCGGACTTTTTCGGAGTGTTCGATGAGAAATATCTTCCCGAATGGGCAAAAGAAAACCTTGCGGAACTCCGCGGCGATAACAACTCCGAGGATAACGACTCACCCGATATGAACTGAGGTGCTATATGTATAAATACAGCAAGGAAGATTACATGAAACTTGCGGGTGCAAGCTGTCTTGAGGTTGCCATCGCCCTCGGAATGACGATTGACGAGGGCAGCAAGACTACATCAAAGTCCGTTCACATCAAGGATAGCGGCGGTTTGTATGTATTCCCCGACAAAAACAACTGGTACAGGCATTCAGACGGATCAAAGGGATTTCCGATAGACCTTGTTACTGATACACTGGGCTGCAATCGCGAGGAAGCCCTTGACTTTATTGCAAAGTATGTTGTTAACGGCGTTTGTGCGCAGGATACTCACTATTCCCCAAAACCAAAAGTCGAATCGCCGAAAGCGGTCTTTGCCGTACCACCACACCACATTACCCCGTCAAGGGTAATAGCCTATCTCATTCAGACGCGGGGTATTGACAGGGACATCGTTCTTTCATTGATACAACACAGAATGATAGCCGAGGACGAGGTACATCACAACTGCCTGTTTTTCGGCAAGGACAGCAACGGTAACATAAAAAGCTGCGCGCTCCGCGGCACAACTCCGATAAAATTCCGCGGCGAGGTTGCAGGCGGCGACAAGTCCTATTCTTTCGTGATGAAAGGCACCTCTGATACTCTCCGTGTGTTTGAGTCCCCCATTGACGCTATGTCTCACGCCACATTCACAAAGCTGCTCGGAAAGGATTGGACAAAAGACCACCGTATCAGCACAAACGGCTGCGGCAACTTCAATTCGGTTCAGCGGTATATTTCAGACCACCCCGAAATACGCAGAGTGAGCATAGCGCTCGACAATGACGCAGCCGGTCAGAAAGCCGCGCTTGAGCTTCAGCGTAAGCTGCTATCCCTTTACCGCGACAGGCACATTATCGTTGGAACGGTGAGTCCTATTTTCAAGGATTGGAACGAGGATTTGCTGAAATACCGCGGCTGTTCAATTCCTGTTAATGAGTTTCTGGCAATGACCGCAGCGGAGATTGAGAACGCTGCCGATGAGAGTGAGCAGCAGGAGTGTTCTATGTGAAAAACGGGACATCATGTCTCGTTTTAATAAAGAAAACAACCCGTCCTAGTATTTAGACGGGCTGTTAGCGAATTATTCTTCCTCTTTTGCTCGGAAATCCTCAAGCCGAAGTTCTCGTTTGAATTCTTCCTCGCTCGGAATGTATGTCATATACTTTGAAGCAAAAATTTGAGTGTTGTCCTCCGGGAGCGTGTACTTTACAATAGAATCACTCTTATCAGCGCACAATACTATACCAATCGGTGGATTATCGCCCTCGTTCATAAGCTCCCGCGTGTAGTAATTCACATACATCTGCATTTGTCCGAGGTCTTGATGCGTCAGGTCGCCGAGTTTCAAATCTATAAGCACAAAGCACTTCAGAATGTAATTGTAAAACACCAGGTCAATAAAGAATTGCCTGCCGTCAAAGGAAATCTTCTTCTGCCTTGCCACAAAGCTGAACCCTCTTCCAAGCTCAAGGAGAAACTTTTGCAAATGGTCTATCAGCGCTTGCTCAAGGTCCTTTTCATAAAAATGAGGGTTGGCAGGCAAGTCAAGAAATTCCAGCACATAAGGGTCACGGATAATCTTCTCATATTCCGGTGCAGGTTCAGCGGTCTGAATTTCTGCTTCAACAGCCTCCTTGTTCTGACTGGACAACAGTCGTTCATAAAACAGCGTGTTTATCTGCCGTTCAAGCTGACGAACGCTCCAACCGGATTTTGCGCATTCTTCTGTGTACCACGCTCTGCGTTCATTATCCGATATACGCATAAGTACGCGATAATGCGACCAGCTCAATTGCGCACACAGTGTGTTCGCATTTTGATACATAAGATAGAATTTCCTCATCATCTGCAAATTGCGAACAGTAAATCCTGCACCAAATTCAGCAGTAAGCTTTTCTGAAAGGAATTTCAGCAAGCCCTTTCCATATTCGGCTCTGTCGTTTTCACCGCAGGCAATGTAAATCTGTTCGCCTATCTCCCAATAAGCCTGTACCATTGCTGAATTAACAGCAGTAT